>JBAQND010000096.1:0-2684 GCA_049303455.1 Thiobacillus sp. | reverse complement strand
GGGCGATACTTGGCGCCATGCTTGCTCAGATTGGGCCATGCCAAGTTTCAATCCGCGCCCGGCCGTGAGGCCGGGCGATACCCCGCACATGCAACCTGTTGATTGTTCTGTGCAGAGCCACAAGTTTCCGCGAACCTGCTTTGCACCGCAATCCGGCGGCGATGTTTTGTGGTGGCTGATCTCTTCGGCTTATTAAAGAACAATGAGTTACGGCACGCGCGAAGCCGGCGGGTTTGTGCCGTTGATGAGGGTTCGCGCGTCATATCACCAAGGGGCCTTCAAAATCGACAGAGCGGAAGCAGCCGTGTTGTTTGACGCGAAGCTCGATGGGCTCGGTGATGCGGTAGAAGCGCAGATTGTCTTTAGACGGGTCTATTTCATCCAGCAATTCGCGCTCAAATTGTTCGAACTGCATTTCGTTGACGGTGCATTCGAAAACCGATTTTTGTACTCGCTGGCCGACGCGTTCGCAGGCCTTGGCGACGCGTCGCAGGCGCTTGCGCCCGGCGGCTGTTTCTGTGGAAACGTCGTAGGTGACGATGATGAGCATGATGCTTATCTGGCCACAAATGGTAGGTAGCTTTCCATTTCGCCGCGCAGGGTCCGCGCGATGAAGCGCGCCTGAATGAAGGGCAGCAAGGCAAACGGCAGTTTGCTTTCGGTGAGCGGGTGGGTGATTTCTTCCTGTTTGCGCTCTTGCCAGGCGGTTACGACGGCGCGGCGGCCTTTATCGTTGAGCATGACCGCGCCGCCTTCGCGCAGGTCGAAGTCGGCAGGTCCGATCTGGCCGCGATTGATGAGGGTGAGTGCCAGCCGGTCGCACAGCACAGCGCGGAACTCCTCCTGCAAGTCCAGTGCGAGCGCGGCACGGCCGGGGCGTACCGTGTGCAGAAATCCGAGCTGTGGATCGAGCCCGACGGCTTCCAGCGCGGAACGGCAGTCGTTCATGAGCATGGCATAGAGGAAGGAAATCAGTGCGTTGAAACGGTCCAGTGGCGGGCGACGGGTGCGGCCGTTGAGCTGGAAGTGTTCACGCATGGCGGGCTTGACGACGAGGTTGGCGGCAGCGAAGTAGCCACGTGCGGCCTCGCCTTCGACGCCGCGTAGCTCGTCCAACGTGTTTGCAACGGTGACAGCGCGCAGTGAGGCGGCCAGGTTGTCGGCGGTGCGCGTGAGCTGGGCCGCTTCGGTTTCGTCTGCGGCTTCTCGCGCGCCGCGCTGCAATACACTGCGACTATTTTTGAGTTTTCCTGCGACCACAGCGCGGGCGAATTCGAGCGTAAAAGCTGCATCGCCTGCCTGCTGATGCTGGGCCTGGCGCAAAAGGATGTTGCCAGAAACCGGGCCTTCGAGCCGTGCCTTGAAGCGGCCGCTGTCATCCAGCAGCACCAGAGACTTCCCCTCGTCGGCCAGGCGATGCATCAGCGCAGGAGATACCATGACGTTGCCAAAACAGACCAGCCCGCCCAGATGGTGTAGCGGTACCTGGAGTTTCTTTTCGCGTTCCACGTCGATGCGCACGGTGGCATTTTCAAGATGGGCGTACGCCTGAGGGGTCATGACGTAGAGTGTGTTTTGGATGGTATGCAATTCATGCCTCCGGGTCGAACAGTCTGTGCTGTTGTTGTCGCTGCCTGGTTTGATCGGCGACGGCTTCAGGCTGGCAGATTTCTTTCAAGGAACATTCCCTGCATCGTGAATCGTTGACCGGTGGCGGCAGCACGCCCGAGGCAAGCATCGCGCGGATCGCATTCGCGGTATCGATTACCCGTGCTCTTAATTCCGGCGTGATGAAGACCTCCCGCCGCCGATGACTGCTGGCGTGGTAAATCGCGCCTTTGGGTACCGGGCGCCCGAGCATGTCTTCCAGGCACATCGCCTGTGCGGCGAGTTGAAGGTCGTCGTGCAATTTTTGCCGTTTCGCACCGTGTTTGAATTCGACCGGGTACACACTGTCATCCGGGTGAAATTCAACCAGGTCAGCCTTGCCGATCAAATTGAGGCGGTCGCTCCATAACGGCAGTGCGCGCTCCACCCGTACGCCGGACTTGATCTCGTAGCCTGGCGTGTCGACCAGATGGTGAACCGCTTGGCCACGTGCAGTGTGGATGTTGTCGGCGAATGCCTGCTCCAGATGAATCAGCCCACACTGGCGCGGGCAATAGGCCCAGTGCTGGAGGGCGGAAAGGGGGATCGGGGCGTCCGCGTCATCCGCCACGGTTCTACCCCAGTAGCTGTTGCAGCAATGTTTCCCGCGTCAAGCCGTGATGCGCTGCCACGCTATCTAGAATCGCTGCCAGTGTGCCAGTCCGTAACGGGTCGTGGTTGGGGATGGTGATGTGATGTGCGCCGTGTGTGGTGCCGGTCAGCCGTAAGTGACTACCCGTCTGGCGTGTGACCTCGTAACCGAACCGCCCAAGGCGTTTGACCAGATCCGCCCCGGACAAGTCACGTGGCACTCTCATGCGGCCAGCACTTCTTCACGGGTGATATGCAGGCGAATCAGGCCGGGCAATTCTCCTTCGTCAAAGTGACAATGCACTGCGTCGCGTACCTTGGCGTGCAGGCTGGGCAGATCGTCGGCCTCGGTCAAAATATCCACGCCAACAGCTCGTGCGACATACCCGCCTTCAGGCGCTTCTTCAACGATGAAATGGATTTCGCTCATGGATACCGTCCTCCAA
>JBAQND010000095.1:0-5390 GCA_049303455.1 Thiobacillus sp. | reverse complement strand
GTGAACCAGCCGGTGCCGCAGCCGACGTCGAGCAGGCTGTCGCCGGGCCGGGCCACAAGCAGGCGCGCCGCCAGCGCGTATTCGGTCGCGCCGACCCAGCGCCCGCGCGGGGTGTGGTACCAGGCGTCGTAGTCGGCGGGGGTCATGCCGTGAGCGACTTCCAGGCGCCGATCAAGGCTCCGGCCGTGCTGCTAGGATCGTGCAAGTCCATGCTTACCCCCCAATGACGATTTTCAGCAAAATGTAGCTGGCGACGAACAGCAGGAACACCGCGAAGCCGCGCTTCAAGGCGTCCTGTGAAAAGCGGTGGGCGATCCGGGTGCCGACGAAGCTCGCCACCACGGTGATGGCGGTGAATCCGCCCATCAGCGCCCAGTCGATGGGCACCGCGCCCATGTACCCGGCGAAGCCCGCATAGGACTTGGCGGCGACGATGGCCAGCGAGGTGCCGACCGCGATCTTCATGGGAATGCGCGAGAGCAGCACCAGGGCGGGGACGATGAGGAAGCCGCCGCCGACGCCGACGAAGCCGGTGAGCACGCCCACCCCGATGCCGTGCAGGGCCATGTGGGCCATGCAGGGGGAGAACAGGCCGGTGCAGGGCAGCGCCGCCGCATTACCGGAGCGCGTGGTTGTTGCCGCCCCTGCGGCATTAAAACCACGGCCTATACCTTGCGGGTGCATCGATACATTTTCGCCTGCAGGAACGGCGAGCCGGGCCGGCTTGAGCATGCGCCAGGCCGCCGCGACCATCACCAGGGCGAACACCGTGAGTTGGATCGCCACCGGCGTCACCACGCCGAGGCGGGCCCCGGCGTAGGTGCCGGCCACGCCGAACAGGCCGAACACCGCCGCCACCGACACATCCACGTTGCCGCGCCTCCAGTTGTCCAGCGCGGCGATCGTTGCCGTCACCGCGACGATACCCAGACTCATGGCGATGGCCGACTTCGGCGCCACGTCGAGCAGATAAAGCAGCGCCGGCGTGGCGATGATGGAACCGCCGCTGCCGAACAGACCCAACACGATGCCGGTTGCCGTGCCGGCGAGAATTGCAAGAAAGTCCATGTCCGCCCAGATCAATAATTCAAACGAATGCTTGAATATTGGCACAACAAGCCGATATGTCAATTTAAATTATTCGGGGGGGCAGATCGCTTGCGCCCGCTAATCCGGCTTTCCCCTATCGATGGGGCGGCTTTCGGCCTTCCACTCGGGAAAGCCGTCTTCAAGGCGGCGTGCCTGATAACCCGCTTCGCGCAGGGTTGCCACGGCGTCGTAGGCCAACATGCAGTAGGGCCCGCGACAATAGGCGACGATTTCCTGCTCGTGCGGAAGCGCCTCCAGGTGTTGCGGCAGTTCATCCACCGGGATATTGATCGCCCCGGGGATGTGGCCTGCCGCGTATTCCGCGGCAGGCCGCACGTCGATGACCATGGCCCCGCCCTCCTTGACCCGGGCCATCAAATCATTTCGCCCCACGGGCGTCAGCGCGTCACGCGCATCGAAATGCTCACGAACAATGCGTTCCACCTCGGCCAGGTGTTTCTCCGCGATGCGGCTGATGCAGCCCATCAAGGTCGGAATCTGATCGTCCGACAGGCGATAGATCACCTGCAATCCCAGCTTGCGGGATTCGGCCAGGCCAGAATCACGCAGGATCTGCAGATGATGCGAGGTATTGGCGACCGACATGCCGGTTGCCTGGGCCAGGGCATCCACACTCTTCTCGCCCTGTGCCAGCGTCTCCAGCAATTCCAGGCGATTCGGGCTGGCCAGCGATTTGGCGACGCGGGCGAATTGCTCGAACAGCTTTTTCTTGGGATTCATGCGTTCATTATCCCGCACATCAGCGCTGTCCGCCTTGGTGAGCAGCCCGGGCTCAAGCGGCGAAACGCGCCCCTGCCGCGGATTCAGTGTCCGGCCGGCGCGCTGGCGCGAGCGTGGGCGTCAAAGCCGCCCTTGGCTTTCCAGCCTTCGATGCCGTCCTGCAGCACCTTCACGTTTTCGTAGCCCAGCAGGCGCAGGGCGAACACCGCCTGGGCGGACAGCGAACCGGAGTTGCAGTACATCACCACCATGCGGTCTTTCGGCAATTCGGCACGGCGCGCCACCGCCTGCCGCCAGTCGATGTTGATCGCGCCGGGAATGTGTTCCTTGTCGAACTGGGCGGCGTCGCGCGCATCGACGATGAAGACCTTTTTCCAGTCCGCTTCCGGAATCTGCTCGGGCCAGATCAGGCTGCTGCCGTATTCGGCGAAGTCCATGTAGCCGGACAGCGCGTCGACCACGGCGGGGTTCTCTTCCGCATGGGCCGGCGCGGCAAGCAGGGCAAGGCCGGCGAGCAGGGCAATGAGCGTTTTGTTCATAGGTGCTCCTTGTTAAATTGAATCAATCGGCGGGATTGAGGCGCGGATGGGTTTCCTCGCACGCCAGCAGGACGACGAGGCCGGAAACGAACATGGCGGCGGCGGTGAACCAGAACCCCGCCTCGATGCCGCCGGCGAGCGCGGCCACCGCGCCGAGCAGCAGCGCGCCGATGCCGTAGCCGAGGTCGCGCCAGAAGCGGTAGATGCCGATCGCGGAGCCGCGCCAGTTGGGATGCGCGATGTCTGAGACGGCGGCGGACAGCGTGGGATACAGCAGCGCCATGCCGAAGCCCATCACCGCGGCGGCGAACGACCACCACAGTTCGCCTTCGCCCAGCAGCACCAGCGCGACGCCGGCGCCGCACAGCCACATGCCCCAGACGATCGGCTTCTTGCGGCCGATGCGGTCGGACAGGTGGCCGGTGAGGAACTGCGAGAGGCCCCAGACGAAGCCGTACACGCCGACTACCCAGCCGATGCCGGCGAGCGAGAGACCGTGCTGGTAGAGGTAGACCGGGAAGAACACCCACACCAGCGCGTCGACGAATTTTTCCACCAACCCGGCCTGGCTGACCGAGGCCATGCGCGCATCGCGCCAGGACATCAGGGTGAACACGTCCCAGGTGCTGGGGGTGTCGGAAATATTGGTCGGGTAGCGCGGCGTGGGGCCGGTCATCAATCCGGCGGCGTGCTTTTTGCCTTCGGCATGCGCCCACGGCAGCGTGTCCTTCACCCACAGCAGGGTCAGCAGGCCGGCCAGACCCACCACCACCAGGCCGAAAATCATCAGGCCTTCGCGCGGCCCGTAGGCGGTGGCGAGGTAGCCGGTGACGATGCCGGCCACCGCGACGCCGAAGTAGCCGGAAAACTCGTTGAGGCCGATGGTCAGCCCGCGCTGGTCGGCGCTGGTGAGGTCGAGCTTGGCGGTCTGCGTCATCGACCAGGCCAGGCCCTGGTTCACCCCCAGCAATACGGTCGCCGCCACGATCCAGCCCCACGAAGGCGCATACAGGATCATGAAGGGAATCGGCACCGCGGCCAGCCAGCCGATGAACAATACCTTCTTGCGCCCCATGCGCTCGGACATCCGCCCGGCGACGAAATTGAGCGTGCCCTTGACGAATCCGAAGGCGGTGACGAAGGCCATCAGCATCATGAACGAGCCCTGGGCGACGCCGAACTCGGATTCGGCGAGTGCCGGCACCACGGTGCGGAACATGCCGATCGTGAGGCCGACGAAGAACACCTGCACCAGCTGGTGCGAGAACTGGGCGAGGTTGTGGCGGATGCCGTAGCGGTACTCCACCACTTCTTGAGCGAACGGCATATCAGTTACCGAGGTTGAAGGCGACCATGCGATCCATTTCCGCGGGGCGCGGCGGGATCGTTTCGGTCAGCGCGGCGACGAACGCGTCGCGGCCCAGCGCCAGCATCGGGTTCCAGCGTTTCTCGTAGCCGATGGTCGACATCGGCTTGCCCGACATGCCGGCGCCGCAGACGCTGCCGGAGGTGTGGCCGGGATAGATCTCGACTTCGGGCGGCAGCGTCATCAGGCGCTGGTGCACGGTGTCGTAGATCTGCCCCGCCATCTCGGTTTCCTGGCCGGCGAGATCGGGACGTCCAGCACTGCCGACAAACAGGGTGTCGCCCGTGAGCACGAACCACGGGGTTTCGGTACGGCGCTTGTCGGTCACCAACAGGCAAATCGAGTCGGGCGTATGGCCGGGGGTATGCGACACATCGACCCAGACGTTGCCAACCTCGATGCGCTGATTGTCTTTCAGCGCATCGAAGGGATAGTTCACCCGTGCGGCGTTGGACTCATGCAGGCAATATTTCGCGCCAGTCAGTTCGGCCAGCTTGCGACCGCCGGAAAAGTGGTCGGCGTGCACATGGGTGTCGATGACGTGGCTGATCTTCACATCCTGTTTGGCGGCTTCGTCGATGAACCACTGCTCGTCGCCGAGCACCGGGTCGACGGCGATTCCAACATGGCAGGAACCGCAGCCGAAAAAATAGGACAGGGTGGCGTCTTTGGCCAGGAATTGACGGAAAAACATGGTGGTCTCCTAAAAGCTCCTAAAAGATAGTTCGGATTAAGACTCGGCCAGCGGCAATCCCGCCGCCTGCCATTCGGGCGTGCCGTCAGCGATTTTTTGTGCGCGGTAGCCGTGTTCTTTCAGCAGCGCCACCGCCTCGGCGGACATCATGCAAAACGGCCCGCGGCAGTAGGCGACGATGTCGCGGTCGACGGGCAGTTCCTTGATGCGCTGGCGGATTTCGTCGAGCGGCATCGAGCGCGCAAACGGCAGGTGGCCGTTGGCGTATTCGGCGGACGGGCGCACGTCGATCACCACCACGTCGCCGCGACGCGCCTTGTCCATCAGCGAGCGCCGCGTTTCGGCGTCGAGTTTTTCCGGCGCGGCGAAGATCTGGTCCATCGCCACCTTGAGCTCGACCAGGTGCTCTTCCGCCACCGTGCGCAGGTTGACCCACAGCGCGCTGACGTCCTCGCCCGACAGGCGATAGGCGATGAAACGCCCGTCGCGCTGCGCCTCGACCAGGCGCGCGGCCTTCAGCACCTTGAGGTGCGCGCTCGCCAGCTTGATGTCGATACCGGCCTCGGCCGCCAGGGCATCGACGGTTTTCTCGCCCTGCGCCAGGATTTCCAGCAGTTCCAACCGCTTCGGACTGGAGACCGCCTTGCCGATGAGCGCGACCTGTTCATAGAGGAGATCTTTGGTTTGGCGTTTATTCATGAAGCCAACATTCGCACGATTATTAGAATAATGCAAGCCGCATTTCAATCACCCGCGAAGCATCCACGCGTCATCTGCGGACTTGCGGGGACGAAGACATCTATCTGATGATCGATGAAAACGTGGCCGACACCCCGCACGCCGACCTGGACTTCACCAGCATGGGGCTTTGATCACGCCGCGGAAACCAACCCGGGCGGGACGTATCTCCGATCGTTCCCGGGAATAGTCAAGCCGGCCACCTGACGGAATCCCCGTCAGG
>JBAQND010000094.1:0-3110 GCA_049303455.1 Thiobacillus sp. | reverse complement strand
CAGGTGATTGCGGATCGGGTAGTAATGCGGCTGCTTGTGGATGGCGCTGCGCTCGCGCGGACGCGGCAGGGTGTTGTTGACGATCTCGGCGATGCGCGCATGCGGGCCGTTCGACATCAGCATGATCTTGTCGGACAGAAGGATCGCTTCGTCGACGTCGTGGGTGATCATGAACACGGTCTGCTGCGTCTCGGCGCAGATCTTCAGCAGTTCCTCCTGGATGACGCCGCGCGTCAGCGCGTCCAGCGCGCCGAAGGGCTCGTCCATCAGCAGCATTTTCGGCTCGATGGAAAACGCGCGCGCGATGCCGACGCGCTGCTTCATGCCGCCCGACAATTGCGACGGCTTCTTGTGCTCGGCGCCTTTCAGGCCGACCAGCTCGATGTAGCGCATGGCGTGGTCGCGCACCTGCTGCTTGCTCCACGAAGCCCAGCGCGACTTCACCGCGAACGACACGTTTTGCAGCACGGTGAGCCAGGGCATCAGCGCGTGGCTCTGGAAGATGACGCCGCGGTCGAGGCTGGGACCAGATACTTCGCGGCCGTCCATGAAGACGTTGCCGGTGGTGGCGGAGTCGAGACCGGCGAGGACGTTGAGGATGGTCGACTTGCCGCAACCGGAGTGGCCAGTGACGCAGACGAACTCGCCCTTGTGGATGCGGAAATTGACGTGATCGAACACGGTGACCGCGTCGCCCCCGGTGGGACCGGGGTAGGCGCGCGCCAGGTTTTCGACCTGCAGGAAGGGATGGGTGGCGGGGGTGGTCATGGCTTTCATTCCTGGTAAGCGACGCGCTTGCTCAGCACGCCAAAGACGCTGTCGAGCGCCATGCCGACGACGCCGATCATGAGGATCGCGAACAGCACGTTGGTGAGCGACAGGTTGTTCCACTCGTTCCACACGAAGTAGCCGATGCCGGTGCCGCCGACCAGCATTTCGGCGGCGACGATGACCAGCCAGGCGATGCCCATGGAAATGCGCATGCCGGCCAGGATCGTCGGCGCGGCGGCCGGCAGGATGACGCGGAACGCCTTGCGCAGCGGATTGACCTCCAGCGTGCGCGAGACGTCGAGCCAGTCGCGCCGCACATTGGCGACGCCGTGCGCGGTGTTGATCAGCATCGGCCACAGCGAGCAGATGAAGATAACGAAGATCGACGAGGCCGACGCGTCCTTGATGGTGTAGAGCGCGAGCGGCATCCACGCCAGCGGCGAGATCGGTTTCAGCACCTGCACATAGGGGTCGACTGCCTGATAGATCACCCGCGAGTTGCCAATGACAAAGCCGAGCGGGATCGCCACCGCCGCGGCGAGGAAGAAGCCGCCCAGCACGCGCACCAGCGAATAGGCGAGCTGGATGCCGATGCCCTTGTCGTTCGGACCATTGTCGTAGAACGGATCCGACAGCTTGTCCCACAGCGTCTGCGCCATTGCCGCCGGGGTGGGAAAACTCGACGCCGCCGTGGCGCCGCCCCCGCCCATCAGCGCGGCGTATTCGGGGTCGACGCCCGCCGCGACGGTGTGGGCTTGCGGCAGCGTCGCCATCTGCCAGACCAGCAGGATCACCCCGAACAACACCAGCGACAGCAGGGTGGACTTTTGGTTGAGTGAGAGTCGCGTTTTCATGTGCGTTTGATGGCGAAGGAGTTGAGGTATTCGGCAGGCTTCGCGGGGTCGAACACCTTGCCCATGATGGTGTGCTTGGTATAGCTGGACGCCGGCGCCTTCAGCCCGATTTCGGCCATGCGTGCACGGGCGTCGGTGGCGCGGAACACTTCCTCGGCGACCGCCTTGTAGTTGATGTCGCCCTTGATGTAGTTCCAGCGCTTCAGCTGGGTGAGGATCCACACCGCCATCGACTGCCAGGGGAAGGGGTCGAAGTCGACGCGGTCGGGCACGTTCCGCACCTTGCCGAGGCCGTCGGCGAAGCGCCCGGTCATCACCTGCTCCAGCACCGGGATCGGCTGGTTCAGATAGTTGGCCGGCGCGATCGCCTCGATGATCGCCTTGCGGTTCTCCGGCTTGTGCGCGTAGTCGGTGGCGCTGGCGATCGCGCGGAACAACGCGGCGTAGGTGTTGGGAAACTCCTTGTAGAAGCCTTCCTGCACGCCGAAGGCGCAGCAGGGATGGCCGTCCCACAAATCGCGCGACAGGGTGTGGATGAAGGCAAAGCCCTCGTACACCGCGCGCTGGTTGAACGGCTCGGGCCCGAGGAAGCCGTCGATGTTGCCGGCGCGCAGGTTGGCCACCATGTCGGGCGGCGGCATCATGCGCAGCTCGACATCCTTGTCGGGATCGACGCCATGTTCGGCGAGGAAGTAGCGCAGCAGCAGGTTGTGGATCGAGTAGTCGAACGGCAGGCCGAACTTCATCCCTTTCCAGTCCTTGGGGTTCATCTTGTCCTTGTGCTTCAGGTGCAGGGTGATGGCCTGGCCGTTGATGTTCTGGATCGTCGCTACATCAACGGCCTGCTTGGCCGATCCCAGCCCGAGCGACATCGCCAGCGGCATCGGCGACAGCAGATGCGAGGCGTCGTATTCCTTGTTCTGCACTTTGTCGCGCACCACCGCCCAGCCGGCGGTTTTCTGCAGGCTGACGTTCAACCCTTCGCGCGCATAGAAGCCCATCGGCCCTGCCATGATGATGGGGGTGGCGCAGGTGATCGGGACGAAGCCGATCTTGAGATCGGTCTTTTCAAGCTTGCCGCGTTCCGCCGCCAGCGCCTTCGCCGCGCCCATCGGGAACAGCGTCGAGATCGCCGCCATTGCCGTGCCGGCACCCACCGCGCGCAGGAAATTGCGGCGCATCTGGTCGTCGGGAAAGAGCCCGCGCATCACCGCCGATTCGACAACGCGCGACACGCGCGCATCCTCGTTCTTCATGTCAGCCTCGTGGTCGGCCTGGCTGTGGTGACGGCCACAGCTGCAGCCTGCGCGATGCAGTGGGGTATCGGGATCAAACGGGTTGTCAAAGCCGGACATAGAGTGCTCCTCATCGGATTAAAAAAAATGACGAAAACAACTGTGAAAGCCCACCGCTGCCGCGCACCGCTTTGTTTCCATGGCGCTCCGGATTGGTGCAGACCGTTGATCCGGGACTGCCGGCGCTCCT
>JBAQND010000093.1:0-36700 GCA_049303455.1 Thiobacillus sp. | reverse complement strand
CACGGGCCTGTCATTGCGCCCGCTGATGGACCCCGGCAATGCCCCCGGCACTTTCATGACGGACCGCCGACGCCCGCGCATTGACGCGCGCGGCCAAACCGGTGCAGGCTTGGGGCCTCCCCGTTATTCGCCGACATCCATGTCCCTCCGCTCGCTTTGCACGCGCTGGCTCGCGCTCTTCGCTTTGTTTTCCGCCTCGGTGCTGGCCGCCTCGCCCGATGGCGTGGTGGCGGTGTCGCACCCGGCGGCGGCGGCGGCCGGCGCGCGCATGCTGGCTGCGGGCGGCAACGCCGTGGATGCGGCGGCGGCGGTGCAGTTCGCGTTGAACGTGGTCGAGCCGCAGTCGTCCGGCATCGGCGGCGGCGGCTTCATGCTGATCCATCTGGCAAGAACCGGCGAGACCTTCATCGTCGATTCGCGCGAGCGCGCGCCGGCTGCGGCCAGCGCCGACATGTTCGCGCCGGACGGCCTGCCGATGCCCTTTCCGCTGGCTTCGACCAGCGGCCTTGCGGTGGGCGTGCCGGGCACGCTGCGCGGCGTCGATACCGCACTCACCCGATGGGGCACGAAGACGCTGGCGGACACGCTGGCGCCGGCGATCGAGCTCGCCGAACAGGGCTTTCGCGTCAATCGCTTCCTTGCCGACGACATCGTCCACGACGGCGGCCGCACCCGGATTCATCCCGAAACCGCGGCAATCTTCCGCCCCGGCGGCGTGCCGCTCGCGGAAGGCGACTGGCTGGTGCAGCCCGCGCTCGCCAGAACCCTCAAGCACGTCGCCGCCCGCGGCCCGGATGCCTTCTATCGCGGCGCCCTCGCACGAGCGATCGTCCAGGCGCAGCAGCGCACGCGCAGCGAACTGGGCGCCGCCGGAACAGGCCGCATGACGCTGGCCGATCTCGCGCAGTACGCGGTCGCGATCCGCGAACCCCTGGTCGGGCAGTATCGCGGCTGGACGCTCGTCGGCATGCCGCCGCCCTCTTCCGGCGGCCTCACCGTGCTGCAGATGCTGGGGCTGCTGGAGCGCTTTCCGCTCGGCGACGCCGCCCGGGGCTACGGCTTCGGCAGCCCGAAGACCCTGCACGCGATGATCGAGGCGATGCGCCTGGCGTTCGCCGACCGCGCGCTGTGGATCGGCGACGACGATGCCGCGCCGCTGCCGCGACAGGGCCTGCTGCATCCCGAGTATCTGGCAACCCGTGCCGCCCTGATCCAGCCGGACCGCCGCATGGATCCGCCGCAGGCGGGCGATCCGCTGCCCTGGGATGCATCCGCCGCCGTGCGGCCGCGGCCGTCGCGCACCCCGCGGGAAAGCCCCCACACCACGCATTTTTCAATCGTCGATCGCTGGGGCAACGTGGTGAGCTACACCAGCACCATCGAATACACATGGGGGTCGGGCATCACCGTGCCGGGCTACGGCTTCCTGCTCAACAACGAGCTGACCGATTTCAATTTCCTGCCCGCCGCCGACGCCGCCGCAGGCAACCCCGGCGCCAACGACGTCGCCCCGCACAAGCGCCCGCGCTCCAGCATGGCGCCGACGCTGCTGTTCAAGAACGGCAAGCCGGTCGCCGCCTACGGCTCGCCCGGCGGCGCCACCATCATCAACTCCGTGCTCAACGTCACCCTTAACCTGATCGACCACGGCATGAGCCTGCAGCAGGCCATCGCCGCCCCGCGCCTGTCGGTCACCCACGCAGCCGGCCCGGTGCAGTGCGAAGGTGGCGCGGCCTTCATGCAGCCGCGTTTCAGCATCGCGGCGCAGGATGCCCTGCGCGGGATGGGGCATGCGGGACTGGGCGACGCGGGAACCGACGGCTGCCAGGCCACGATCGGGTCGGTGCAGGCGGTCGCCATCGACCCCGCGTCCGGCATCCATTACGGCGCCGCCGACCCGCGCCGCGAGGGAACCGTGGTCCAGGTCGGTTCCGCCCGCCTCGACGAAAAGCAGGCCCCCCTTCAGCCAGTAAAGGCCGACGAAATTCCACATTGAACAAAACGCCTGCGCCCGCACCACGCCCCGCCTGGCCGCGCGGTGCGCACTTTAAAAACGCGCATCGTTTGCTAAGGTAAGTGGCATCCCCGGCCTTTTTTCAATCCGTCCGCCCGGGGTCAAGGAGGTAAACCATGGATATTGTTGACATGATCGTCCATGTAAACGAGACGGTTCCCGCCGAGCGAATGAACGAGCTGGAAGAGGTGCTGCGGACCGACGCCTGCGTCATCAGCGCCTGCAGCTCGAATCCCCATCTGCTGATGGTGACCTACAACCCGGCGTGCACGACTTCCGGCAATCTCTTGAACATGGTTCAGGCACAAGGCCTTCACGCGAACCTGGTCGGGCTCTAGTAAGCGCCTTCGCATCGCTTCGATACGGTGCCGCGCGACGCCCTTCTCTTGGGCATCGATCGTGTTGAACCGCGGGCGCCGCGTGTCGCGGGTGCCTTGCTTGCAACACGCGCGAGAAGGTCTAAAACATACTTGTATCGTTAAAGGCAAAGCCGCCGCAAGGCGGTGACGCAAAGCCAGCGGCCTCATGTGCGCGTCCGGATCGGGCCGTTGCACTTCGAGGCGGCGCGGTTACCAATACCGGCGCCAGCCGACCGCACGCAACCTGGTGCACGTCTTGCACGCCGCGTGCCCGCTGGATTTCATGCACTCCACGTTTCAAGGAGGTCTCCCATGAAACACATGACCATCGACATGCCGGTCGTATCCGAATGCCTGGCGAGCGAATGCGCCTACAACGTCGGCATGAACTGCCACGCCAAGGCGATCACCGTGGGCAATAGCCTGCATGCAGGCTGCGACACCTTTTTTTCGGCTTCCGGCCACACCAAGGCGGCCACCCGGACGGCGGGGATCGGCGCCTGCAAATCCACCGAATGCACCTTCAACGAGGACCTGGAATGCACGACGGACAGCATTCGCGTGGCCCCGGCAGGTCAGGAGGTCAACTGCATGACCTACTCGCCGCGCTAACCGGCAAGTTTTCCCAGCCTGTCGATCTACAAACCACTGAGGATTCCTATGTCACGATCATCCGAATTGCTCGAGCTGCCTGGCACGGTTGCCGCGGGCCTCTTTTCCCGCAAGGGATTTCTGGAAGAGTTCGAAGGCCCTTACCCGGCCAGCGAGGCGGCCGGGCTGGCAGGCTTGTGTTCCGCCATTACGCTGACCATGGAAATGCAGGGGCTGCTGCTGGAGCGCTTGACCGGGGAACCCGGGTGGGCAGGCTGTTACGGCTGGGCGGCCTGGGGGCCGGGGAGCGCCATCGTCGCGGTGGACGACAGCATGTGCATTGTGCAGACACCGGCAACGTCCTTCGATGCGGTGTTCTCGGCCATGCGCACGGCTGCGGGCGTCGAGGTCAGCAAAACCGAATAAAAGGAGGATGACATGCCGACCCTGGATCAACTCATGCAGCTGCCGGGCGCTTATGGCGCGATCGAATTTTCCTGCGCGGGCGAACTGGGCGACATGCGCGGCGAACTGGAGCCGGATTTCGCCGAAATCGTCGCGCAGATGTGCGCCGCCAACATGGCCATCTATCGCATGCAGGCCACGGGCTGGGCGAAGCATACCGGCCAGCAGGGCTTTCTACCCGAACGCGGCTTTGCCTTCCTGAGTCTCGACCATGTGATGATGGGAATGGACGGAAAAGCGGTCCTCGGACGCGGTCCGGTTTTCGACTACGACCAGGCCTACCGGCTCTTCAATGAAAATGCCCAGGCGCCGGTCTGACTTGAAGGTCCGGAGGACAAAATCATGACGGGTCTAGAGAGTCTTCTTGAGATCAAAGGCGTGGTTGCAGCCCTGCGCTTTTTTGATGACGGCACCCTGATGGAGGCGGCAGGCGAGATCGATCCGCTGCATACGGACCTTGCAGCGGAGTTGTGTTATGCCAATGGACGCATCCTGCATCACGGCAGCGATGTCCTCACGACCATTTCCGGCAAGGCTGGCTGGCCGCCGCGGGGATGGATGATGATGGGCGACGGGCTGTCCATCTGCACGATCGCGAATGTGGTGTGTTTCGTGAAAAACAGCGAGGTATCTTTCAACGAGACCTTGAAAGCCCTGTCCGAGTTGGAAGGTCAATAAAAACCGGACCCTGGCCTGTACCTGCCCATCCCCAAGACCTTGCGGGTCGACCGATCAGCGCGACCCCGCCATGGAGCGGTTGAAACTGTCGATGCAGTTCTTCAGGTTCTGACTGACGCTTGCCTTGTCGCTCACCTGACAATCTCCGGCGTCGATGCCGGGACGGCTGCCGGCAGCCGCGCTGCCGATGGCAGCAAAAGCAGGAGCGTCTGGCGGCCCGGCGTTTTTCTTTGCTGCCGCCTCTTTCGCGTTGCCCTTGTGTTCGAGTTTCTTTTGCATCGCCAGCAGTTCCGACTGGAGGTGTTCCTTCTCCTGCGCGGACTGCAGCAGCATCACAGCCATCGCGCCGATCAGGACCAGCAGCATGGCGCTGGCGCCCGGTATCCATACCCATTTGTTCGACAGCGTGGCAAGCACACGCCGGAGGCGGCCGGGCGGTGCCGTGTCCTCATCGCTGTCGGATTCGTCTTCGCTGAAGGCTGTCGCGCTCCGGTTCGGTCCCGCGCCGGGGATCGACTCGTCGGCCTCGAGCCGGTCCGGTTTGGTCTGCCTGCGGAAGGTGGTTTTCAGCCGTGCCAGCACAGAAAGTTTGGGCGCGGGCGCGGCTTCCTCGATGGCGATTTCATCGGCCAGCTCCCGGGCGGGCGCTTCAGCAAGCGCGGCCGGATCCGGCGCCACGGGCTGTTCAGCAATCGATTTGCGCCCCAGGTTCAAGAGTCGTTTCAGGCGTTCGAAGCGGCCGGCCTGCGGTTCGGCGGCGTCAGCGGCTGCCGCCGGTTCCGTCTCGGGTGGCACCTCCGTCGACGCTTCCGGAGCAGGCGTTTCCGTCTGTTCCGGAAGCGCCGCTGCCGGCTTGCGCCAGAAGGCGAGCCGGGAAACCCCCTGCACGAGTTTTGCGGTTAAACGGTTCAAAGAAGCTCCCTTGCCGGTGCGTGCTTTTGATATGCCCCGCCCCAATAGCGGCTAAAACGCGGCCAAGTTGAGCGGGAAGCCGCGCCCGGCAAGGCGTCTGGCTATTTGGCCTACTTCAGGGCATTGCCGACGACTTCGGCGACGTCTTTCGCCAGCGGTTCGCAGGCCGCGATCCGATCCAGCGCGGCGCGGGCGTGGCTCTGGCGCGCGGCATCGAACTGGCGCCAGCGGTCGAAGCTGCGCGCCAGGCGCGACGCGACCTGCGGGTTGATCGCCTGCAGCTCGATGATGACGTCCGCCGCCAGCGCGTAGCCGCTGCCGTCGGCCGCGTGGAAGTGGCGCGGATTGGCACCGCAGAAGCTGCGCACCAGGGCATAGACCTTGTTCGGATTCTTAAGGTCGAAGGCCGGGTGCCGCATCAGTTCGCGCACCCGCGCCGCGGTGCCGGGCAGGCGCGACGTCGCCTGCACCTGCAACCATTTGTCGACCACCAGCGCCTCGTCCTGCCAGCGCGCGTAAAACGCCGCCAGCGCGGTGTCGCGTTCGGGCAGGTCGAGGTTGGCCAGCGTGGCGAGCGCCGCGATGACGTCGGTCATGTTGCCGCCGGCTTCGAACTGCGCCAGCAGGCGCGGCAGCACGGCGTCCTTAAGATAAGTGTCGTCGCTTTCGGCCAGGTAGCCGAGGCAGAGGTTGCGCAAGGCGCGGCGGCCGACCTGGGCGCCGTCCGGGGCGTAGGGTTCGGCCGGCGCGAGCGCGCGCCACACGGTTTCGAAGCGATCGCGCAGCTGGGTGGCGAGGTGGCGCCGCAGGCTGACGCGGGCGCGATGGATCGCCTCGGGGCCGATGGCTTCGCCACGGCCGGCCACTTCTTCGGCCAGCACCTGCTCGGCCGGCAGCACCAGCGCTTCGGCGGCGAGCGCTGGGTCGCCGGTGAGGCCGGCGTCGAGCACGCGGCCGCAGGCGGTGACGAAGTCATCGGGAATCCAGGACTCGCCCTCGCCGCCGGCCGCGATGCCGGCGAGCAGGACGCGGGTGGCGAGGCGCTGGCCGGCCTCCCAGCGGTTGAACGCATCGGCGTCGTGCGCCATCAGGTGGGCGAGCTCGGTGTCGCTCTGTTCGAAATCCAGCTGCACCGGCGCGGAAAAGTCGCGCGGCAGCGAGACGACCGGCGCGGCCGCAATGTCTTCGAAGACGAAGGTTTGTGTGGTTTCGGTGAGCGACAGCACGCGCGTGGTGCCGGCGTGCGCGGGCTCGCCGGCCAGGCGCAGCGGCGCGTCGGTGCCGTCGGGCAGCACCAGCCCAAGCGCCACCGGAATGTGCAGCGGGCCTTCGTCGATCGGCATGCCCGCATCCTTGAGGCGCTGCTCGTAGGCGGTCGGGGCGAGGCTTTGCGTGAGGGTCAGCGTGTAGCGCCGGGCCGCTGCGTCCCATGTCCCCTCGGCTTTGAGGCGCGGCGTGCCGGCGCGGGCGTACCAGCGGCGGAACTGGGCAAGGTCGACGCCGGAGGCATCCTGCATCGCGGAAACGAAATCCTCGCAGGTGACGGCCTGGCCATCGTGGCGCTGGAAATACAGATCCATGCCGGCGCGAAACCCCTCGCGCCCGAGCAGCGTGTGGATCATGCGCACGACTTCGGCGCCCTTGTTGTAGACGGTGGCGGTGTAGAAGTTGTTGATCTCGGCGTAGGACGCGGGGCGCACCGGATGCGCCATCGGGCCGGCATCCTCGGGGAACTGGCCGACGCGCAGGGCGCGCACGTCCTGGATGCGGGTGACGGCGCGCGAATGCGTGTCGGCGCCGAATTCCTGGTCGCGGAAGACGGTGAGGCCCTCCTTCAGCGAGAGCTGAAACCAGTCGCGGCAGGTGACGCGGTTGCCGGTCCAGTTGTGGAAGTACTCGTGGGCGACGACGCGGTCGATGGCCTGGTAGTCGGCGTCGGTCGCGGTGTCGGGGCGGGCCAGCACGTACTTGGTGTTGAAGATGTTGAGGCCCTTGTTCTCCATCGCCCCCATGTTGAAGTCACCCACCGCGACGATCATGTAGTGGTCGAGGTCCATCTCCAGGCCGAAGCGTTGCTCGTCCCAGCGCATCGCCTTCTTCAGCGCCGCCATGGCATGGCCGCACTGGTCGAGCTTGCCGGGCTCGACATACACCGCGAGGCGGACCGCGCGGCCCGACCCGGTGACGAATTCATCCTCCAGCATATCCAGCCTGGCGGCGACCAGCGCGAACAGGTAGGCCGGCTTGGGGAACGGGTCTTCCCAGCGCGCCCAGTGGCGCGAGGCGTCGTCCTCGCAGGGGCCGGAGGCAACCAGGTTGCCGTTCGACAGCAGCCGCGGGAAGCGCTCGCGCTCGGCCTCGACGATGCAGGTGAAGCGCGCCATCACGTCGGGGCGGTCGGGGAAGAAGGTGATGCGGCGAAAGCCCTGGGCCTCGCATTGGGTGAAGTAGCCGTCGCTGGAACGATAGAGGCCGGAAAGCTGGGTGTTCGCGTCCGGTTCGATGCGCACCACGGTTTCCAGCACGAAGGCATCCGGCAGCGGGCCGGCGATGGTCAGCGTGTCGTCGGCAACGGTATAGCGCGCGGGGTCGAGCGCGTCGCCGGCGAGGCTGACTGCCTGCAAGGCGAGCGCCTCGCCGTTCAGCACCAGGGCGCCGCCGGCCCCCTGCGGGTTGCGCCGGCAGGCCAGCCGGGCGCGGACTTCGGCGTGGCCCGGATGGATCGCGACCTGGAGATCGACCGTGTCGACCTGCCAGGCGGGGACCGTGTAGTCACTGAGGAAGATGGTGTTCGGGGTGTCGGTGCGCATGGGGCATTCCTGGAAAAAGGTTTAAAGGTTTAAAACAGCGGGTGCCGCGACACGCGCCTGAATGACGGATCAAATGTAGGAGGCCCGCCCTCGGGCCGAATGCGGAGCTGGCGCGGCGCTGGCATTCGGGGCGAGGGCGCCCCTCCCACAGTGGGGGCGGTGCCCGGGCGATTCAATAATCAATCGCCGCGCGTACTGCGAATCAGGCGGCCGCCAGCATCTGCTTGCGGTACTTGTTGAGTTCGCGCACGTTCTCGAAGGGCTGGCCCAGCAGGCTCGACAGGTTGCGAAGAATGCCGCCCACCACCTTGTTTTCCCAGGTTTCGTCGAAGCGGATCTGCTCGTCGAGCCAGTGCTCGAGCCATTCCGGATTGGGCAGGCGCGACTGGATGGTGTCCTGCGGGAACAAGGCTTCGTTGACGTGCAGGTTGGTCGGATGCAGCGCCTTGTCGGCGCGCTGGCTCGACGCCATCAGGAAGCCGATCTTGGCGAACGCGGCGGCCACGCCCGGCCCGCCCTGCTTCAGCGCGCGCTTCATGTATTGCAGGTAGGCGCCGCCGTGGCGGCCCTCGTCCCGCGAAATGGTTTCGTAGATGAACTTGATCACCGGCTCGGTGTGCCATTCGGAGGCGCGCTTGTACCACTGGGTGAGGCGCACTTCGCCGCAGAAATGCAGCATCAGGGTCTCCATCGGCGGCGCCGGGTCGAACGGGAAGCGGATCGCGTGCAGTTCCTCCTCGGTCGGCGCGAATTCGGGCTTGAACCGGCGTAGGTATTCCATCAGCACCAGCGCGTGCTTCTGTTCCTCGTAGAACCAGATCGACATGAAGGCGGAAAAGTCGCTGTCGTGCACGAAGTCGCGCAGGAACATCTCGGTGGCCGGCAGCGCCGCCCACTCGGTGATGGCGTTCATCTTGATCGTCAGCGCCTGCTCGTCGGTGAGCTTGCCGGCGTCGAACGTGTCCCACGGAATGTCGGTTTCCATGTTCCAGCGGGCGCGTTCGAGGGATTTGAAGAGGTCGATATAGAGCATGTCGGTTGGGGGCGTGGGAGGGTCAAGACACGAGCCGGTACGTCATGGTTGACGGACCGGGTGCCATTTTAGTTTCAAACGGCCGGCTTGCCCTCCTTTGCGCGCCGCCAGCCGGACAGGCAGTCGAACAGGTCCTTGAATTCGGGCACCAGGCAGGCGCCTTCGATCGGCTTGCGGATCGGCTTGACGCCGTGGCCGCCCGCCCACAGCTGCGTGTCGGCGGGCAGCCGCTGCCGCAGGTCGCGCAGGCCCTGCGCGGCGAGCGCCGGCGAGTAGGCGCTGCTGAACGACAGGCACACCGCGTCGACCTGCTTGATCTGCGCGGCCCGCACGATCTCGTCGATCGGCGTTTGCGGGCCGAGCAGCACCGGGTAGGCGTCCTCCACCACCAGCAGCGCTTCCACCATCAACAGCCCCAGCGTGTGTTCCTCGCCCGACAGCGTGGTGAGCAGCACGCGCGGATGGCCGGTCTGCGGCGCCATGTTGGCGAGCGTGATGCGGAACAGCTTTTCCAGATGCTGCGAAAACAGGTGTTCCTCGAAAATGCCGATTTCGTTGCGCGACCAGGCTTCGCCGACGCGGGTGATCAGCGGCGCGACGATGTCCTGGACAAATCGCGCCATGCCGCGCTTCGCCATCTCAAGGTGGAAGGCCTGCTGCAGCGCCTCGCTGTCGTGCGTCTGGACCAGATTCAGCCAGACCTCGAGCTGCTGGTCGTCGGGGGCGGCCCGCGCGCTCCTTCGCCAGCCGGGTCGATCCGGAATCGAAGGCAATGGTGCAAGCCATCGAGTCACGAGCCCGCGCTCGCCGGCAGCATGGCGCTGGGCGACTACCTCAGGGCGCGCGGCTACGGCACGCCTTTCGTCGAGTGGTATCTGCTGCCGATGGCGGCCGCGATCTGGTCGTGCCCGGGTCGCAGATGCTGGAATTTCCGCTCGCGTCCTTCGTCACCTTCTGCAGCAACCACGGCCTGCTGCGGGTGGTCGACCGGCCGCAGTGGCGCACCGTCAAGGGCGGCGGCCGCGAGTACGTGAACAAGCTGGCCGCCGGTGGGAGATGGATTTCGTCATGCCGGTGACGCGAAAGCCCATCACCATTTCCGGTGCCACTCATCTGACCTTCGACTGCGCAGGCAGGGTGGTCCGTCACCGCGACTATTGGGACGCCGCCGAGGAACTCTATTCCCGTCTGCCGGTGCTGAAGTGGTTGATGCGCAGACTCGCCCGGCTGGCAGCCGCGCCTTTGTAGGCAGCGTTGCGGGCGGTTATCAGCCGAATCGATCGCATCCGGGAAGTGGCATAATCAAATCCCCTTGTTCGCTTCCGACCCCGATGAATCCCGACCGCCCCCTCATTGCACCGCCCAACACGTTTGCCCTGTCCGAAGCTGAGTTGATCGCGCTGCAGGCTCAGGCCGCCCAAGCGGCAGGCTTGCCGGATGTGCGTTTTCACGACGCGCTCTCCGACGGCAGCGCCGCACCGGGCCTCGCGATCATTCCCGCAGGCACCTTCGAATATGGCGCCGCGCCGGATGAGACGGCCCCCGATGAGGAACGCCCGCGCAAAGCCGCACTGATCGAGCGCAGCTTTGCCATCGGGGTGAATCCGGTCACCACCGAAGAATTCGAGGCCTATGCCCGCGCCAGCGGCTGGCAGCCGCGCGAGGAACTGCTGTGGCTGTCGGGCCGCTTGCCGGTGATCGATGTGCGGCAGAGCGACGCGCTCGATTACTGCGCCTGGCTGTCCAGCGAAACCGGCCAGCACTACCGCTTGCCCACCGAGCTGGAATGGGAATATGCCTGCCGCGCAGGGGCCGCCACGGCCTACCCGCGCGGCGACAAGATCAACCCGGACGAAGCCGTCTACAACGTCAGAAAAGAACTTGATGCGACACGCCCCCAAAGTTCGCAGCCCGTGACGAGCCGCATGGCCCGCTGCGGCGTGATGGAGGCAGGCAAGCTACGCCCCAATCGCTGGGGCCTCGTCGACATGCCTGGCAATGTGTGGGAATTCACCGCCAGCCCGTGGACCCGGGACCATATGAGCCCGCCCGATCGCCCCCAGGCCGGCAGCCCGCAGGCCGTCGTCACCAAGGGCGGTTCCTGGTTCGATGGCCCCGAAGACTGTCGCGCGGCCGCCCGCCGCCGCCGGCTGGAAAGCGAGCTCGACATCAATCTGGGCTTTCGCGTGGTACGCGAGGTTTAGCATTTTCGGAAAAGCCTGCGGAATAACGGCCGGTCAACAAGCGGTTGGAGAACATGAGCATGTCTGACCTGCCCACCGAAACCGACACCTTCATCGCCGAGCTCGATGCGGCGGTCGAGGCGCACATGAACTGGACCCGCCGGATTCTGCGCTGCGCCGTGCTGCGCTCGACGCCCGACGAGGATGTGCTCGATCCCATGGCGCACACCCTGTGCCGTTTCGGCGTCTGGTTCGTGGAAAACCGGGCCCAGTTCGTGGCGCTGGATGAACCTGCCGCCCACCGGGTCGAAACAGTGCACCAGACCATGCATGACGCCATCCGATCGCTGTGCACCCAGGTCATGGGCGGCGCAACGGGGCATCCCGTTGACCTGGACAGTTTCGAGCGGTCGCAAACCGAACTGATCGGCCTGCTGGCCAACTTCAAAACGCTGATCCTTTCCCGAGCCGTGCGAAGCGACCCGCTAACCGGACTGCCCCTGCGCTACAACATCGAGAACGACTACACGCTTTATCAGAAGGAAGCCCGGCGCAACCGCAGCCTGCTGTATGTCGTGCTGATCGACGTCGACCATTTCAAGCCGATCAACGACACTTACGGGCATCAGGTCGGCGACAGGGTGTTGCGCCACCTCGCCAATACCCTGAAGCAGAGCCTGCGCATCGACGAACCGCTGTACCGGTATGGCGGGGAAGAGTTTCTCTGGCTGCTGAAATGCAAATCCACCGAAGAGGCCATCCAGTCCGCATGCCGCGTCCTGGCGACGGTTGGCGCGACTCCGGTGCCCATCGCGGACGATGAAGTCCTGCGGCTGACCATTACCCTGGGGCTGGCGCTGGCCGGCGAAATGGAGGATCTGTCCAGCGTCGTCAAGCGGGCCGATCTGGCGCTTTACCAAGGGAAGACCAGCGGACGCGATCGCTACGTGATTGCCTGACCCGGCTTTTTAGGTCGGTGTTCTGTTCGTCTGCGGCCGGCACGCGAATCCGCGCCCAAGCCCAAGAATCCTGCGCCTCAGACCACCAGTTCTTCCCTGGCCTGAATCAGCGCCTGCGCCAGCCGCAAGCCGCTTTCCCACGCACGCTCGACCCCCGCCCCGGCGATGCCGTCGCCGATCAGCGCGACCCGGTTTTCGCGATCGCCCAGCCAGAAACCGCCGACCGTCGATTCCGGCTGGGCGTGGCGCCACAGATGGGTCGCCTCGACCTCAACCGGCCACGGCAGCCCCAGCAGGCCCATCAGGGCCGAGGCCGCGCGGGTGCTTGCTTCTTCGATCGAGGCCTCGAGGTAGGTTTCGGCAAATTCGTGGTTGCTGTGCACCGCCCACAGGCCGGGGCCGTCGGCAGTCTGGCGCACCGCCACACTGAGCAGATGGTCGTCGAACTTGATGACGTCGGCCTGGGGGCCGTCTTCCCAGCGCATCAGGAAAGACCAGATCGGGCGGTAACGCACCTCGCCCAGGCGTTCTCGCAGCAGCGGCAGCGCGTCGAGCAGGGGGATGGCCTGCGGGGTGGGCACGCTGCAGATCACGCAGTCGAAATCGCCGAACACCTGACCGTCTTCCAGGGTGATGGTGCGTGGCTGCAGGGTGGCAACGCGCGCCTGGGTGTGCAGGCGCGCGTTGCCCAGCAGCTGGTGCACCAGCTGCGAGGGTTCGCTGGTGAGCCGGTAATGGTTTTGCAGCTGCACCCGCGACCACGACAGGTTGGCGCGCCCTTTCAGGACATCGCCCCGCACCGGGGCCAGCCAGCCCTGGCGAACCCAGTCACGCAACTGGCTGCGGAAGGGGTCGCGCTTGGCCGAAAAAAATGGGCTGCCCAGCGTGGCCCAGCCCTGTTCGGTGCGCCGGGTCGACAAACGCCCCCCCGCGCCGCGGGCCTTGTCGAACACCGTCACGTCCCAGCCTGCTGCGGCGAGCGTTCCCGCGCAACTGGCGCCGGCGATACCCGCCCCAACAATGCCTGCCCTGAGCGCGGTCCCTGACGCTTTGGCGTTTTCAGCGTCGCGGCCTGTCCCTTGCGGCTTGTGTTTTGTCATGTCTGTCTATCCTTGTTCGTGAGCGAGGTGGCGACGTGGTCCCGCACAGCGCGCTCGGTCTGTTTGAACGACGCCCCCCTGAAATCAGACTCAACTCTATCAGCAAACCCTTAATTACCGACTCAATGACACTGATTCCGTTAATGAAGACACGCTCAGGTCAGGCGCTTTTGCATTGCCACGTGCGAGATGCCCGCCTCGTCGTATTCGTCCCCCAGCGCGACGAAGCCTGCACGCACGTAAAAATCGGCCGCATGCGTCTGCGCGCTGACCTGGGCCAGGGCGTGTCCACGCGCCCGCGCCGCGTCCAGCGCCGCCGCCAGCAAGGCACGTCCAACGCCGCGTCCGCGCCAGGCCGGCAGCACCGCCATGCGGCCGATGTGACCGTCGGGCAGCAGGCGGGCGCAGCCGATGGCTTCACCCTGATCGTCGACGGCGAGCAGCTGCACGGCACCGGCATCGTCGACGTCCCATTCCAGCGCCTCGGGCACGCCCTGCTCGTCGATGAACACCGCACGCCGGACGTGGAACAGCCGTGCCCGCTCGTGCGCCCAGTCGGTGAGCAGGATGCGGAAATCAGCCATGTTCGGCTTGCAGGGTAAAGCGATGCGCCGCGCGGCGGCCGCGGTCGGCGCGGATCCCGCGCAGCACCCACAGGCCGGCGACGAACCAGGCACCGGTGATCAGCAGGGCCTGACGATGGTCGCCGGCCGTCAGCCAGGTGGCGACGCCATAGGTCAGCGGCCCGATGATCGAGGCGCATTTCACCGCCAGCCCCCACAGGCCGAAGAACTCGGCCTGGTGCGCGGGCGGCGCCAGGAGGCCGACCATCGCCCGCCCCGCCGATTGCGACGCGCCCATGCACAGCCCGGCCAGGTTCGCCGCCAGCCAGAACATGCGTTCGTCCGGCGCGGCCCAGGCGAACAGCACCATTGCAATCCAGCCGACGAGCGTCAGGGCAATCGCCCGCACATGGCCGATGCGGTCCTGCACATGCCCAAATGCAAACGCGCCGAGGGCGGCGGTGATGTTGACCACCAGCACCAGCAGAATGGTCCGCTGCGTATCGAACTGGAACACCTGGCTGGCATAGATCGCTGCCAGCGTGATGACCGCCTGTATCCCGGCCTGATACAGCACGGTGCAGACCAGAAAGCGCTTGAGGTCGGGCAGCTGGCTCAGGTGGCCGAGGGTGTAGCGCAGCTGCCGCCAGGCGGTGCGCGGGGTGTGCGCGGGCAGCGGGACGGCGCGTTCGCGCAGCATCAGGAGCGTGGGCAGACTCGATAGCGCAAAAATTGCAGCGGTGATCAGCATCACCACCGGGACGAATTCGGCCGCGCCCTGCCCTTGCCCCTGTGCCCAGCCGATATACGCGAGGCTCGCGCCGAGCGACACCAGCCCGCCGACGTAGCCCAGCGACCAGCCCCAGCCCGACACCCGGCCGAGTGCGCGCGGCCGCGCCAGTTCGGGCAGGAACGCGGCAATCAGGTTTTCACCAGTGCCGAAGAAATAATTGGACAGCACCAGGGCTGCGATCGCCGGCGCCAGCGCACCGGGCGCGGCGAAATACAGCGCCGCGGTAAAGCCGACGCAGCCCAGCGTGGTCAGCCACAGCCCCTTTTTCTTGCTGGCGTGGGCGTCGGCCCAGGCGCCGATCAGCGGCGCGGTCAGCATGACGAGCGCATAGGACACCGACAGCGCCAGGGTCCAGGCGAAGGTCGCCCACGGCGCGTTGCCTGCGACGACGCCGACGAAATAGGCGCCGAACACGGCGGTGATGACGACCGTGGTGTAGCCCGAGTTGGCGAAGTCGTACATCGCCCACGCCCACACTTCGCGGCGCGGCACGCCGGGCTGCAGCAGCTTCTCCATCAGGCCGCGCTGTCCTCGGCCTCGGCCTCGGCCTGCTGCTGCAGCGCCCACATGTGGGCGTACACGCCGTTCTTCGCCAGCAGGTCCGGATGGCGCCCGCGCTCGACGATGCGCCCCGCCTCGATCACCAGGATCTCGTCGGCCTCGACCACGGTGGACAGGCGGTGCGCGATGATGAGGCTGGTGCGGCTTCTGGCAATTTCCAGCAGCTCGCCCTGGATGGCCTTTTCGGTCTTGGTGTCGAGCGCGGAGGTCGCCTCGTCCAATATCAGGATGGCGGGGTTCTTCAGCAGGGTGCGCGCGATGGCCACCCGCTGCTTCTCGCCGCCCGAGAGCTTCAGCCCACGCTCGCCCACCACTGTGTCCCAGCCCTGCGGCAAAATTTCGATGAAATTCAGGATGTGCGCCGCGCGCGCGGCTTCGATGACTTCTTCCCGCGTCGCGTCGGGCCGACCGTAGGCGATGTTGTAGTAGATGCTGTCGTTGAACAGCACGGTGTCCTGCGGTACCACGCCGATGGCGGCGCGCAGGCTGTCCTGCGTCACCTGGCGGATGTCCTGGCCGTCGATGGTGATGCGGCCGGAATCGACGTCGTAGAAGCGGAACAGCAGGCGCGCCAGGGTTGACTTGCCGGCGCCGCTGGACCCCACCGCCGCCACGGTGTGGCCGGCCGGGATGGTGAAGCTGACGTCGTGCAGGATCGGGCGGTCCGGATTGTAGGCAAAATCGACATGCTCGAATCTCACCTCGCCGGCGACGACCGTTAGTTCACGCGCATCCGGCGCGTCCTCCACTTCGCGCGGGCGGTGCAGCAGCGCGAACATGCGCTCGACGTCGGCGATCGACTCCTTGATCTGGCGGTACATCACGCCGAGAAAGTTTAGCGGCTGGAACATCTGCAGCAGGAAGGCGTTGACCATCACCAGGTCGCCCAGCGTGAGCGTGCCCTTGACCACACCGTCGGCGGCAAGCAGCACCATCAGGGTGACGCCGATGGCGATCACCCCCGCCTGGGCGATATTGAGCATGCCCAGCGAGCGCTGCGATTTGAGCGCCATGTTCTCCCACTCGATCAGGCTGTTGTCGTAGCGGCGCGCCTCGTATTTCTCGTTGCCGAAGTACTTGACTGTCTCGTAGTTCAGCAGGCTGTCGATGGCGCGGCCATACGCTTCGGAATCCAGCGCGTTGGCGCGCCGCACGAACTGGGTGCGCCACTCGGTGATGGTGATGGTGAAGCCGATGTAGGCCGCCAGCGTCACCAGGGTGATGAGACCGAACACCCAGTCGAGCTTGACGAACAGGATGCCCGCCACCATCAGGATTTCCAGCAGCGTCGGCGTGATGCGGAACAGCAGATAGCCGACCAGGCTCGACATCGCCTTGGAACCGCGCTCGATGTCGCGGGTGATGCCGCCGGTCTGCCGCTCGAGATGGAAGCGCAGCGACAGCGCGTGCAGATGCTGGAACACCGCCATGCTGATGCGGCGCATCGCGCGCTGCGTGACCTTGGAAAACACCACGTCGCGCAGGTCGGAAAACGAGGTGCTGGCAAAGCGCAGGATGCCATAGCCCAGGATGAAGGCCAGCGGCAACACCAGTTCCGGGCGCGGCTTGTCGAGCGCGTCGATGATTTCCTTCAGCACCAGCGGCACCGCCACCGAGGCCAGCTTGGCGCCGATCAGCAGCGCCAGCGCCAGCAGCACGCGGCCGCGGAATTCCCACAAATAGGGGAACAGGCGGCCGATCGAACGCAGGCTGGGTTCGCCGATTGGCGGCGGCGGAGAATGGGAATGATCGGGATGGAACATCAGGTCGGGTAGAATCGCGGCTTGTTTTCTTCCCCGATTTTACGTCCATGCGCGGAGGTTTCCGCCGCGGACGACACAAATGGCATGAAGCTCTACAAGCTCTACGGCATTCCCAACTGCACCACAGTAAAGAAAGCGCGCGCCTGGCTGGCCGATCGCGCACTCGACGTCGCCTTCCACGACTTCAAGAAACAGGGCGTCGATGCCGCATGGCTGCGCGAGGTTGCTGCGCAAACCGGCTGGCAGGCGCTCGTCAACACGCGCGGCACCACCTGGCGCAAACTCACCGATGCGGAAAAGGCCGCCGTCAGCGACGAGGCCAGCGCGATTGCATTGATGGTCTCGCAGCCCAGCGTGATCAAGCGGCCGCTGCTGGAACGCGACGGGACATATCATCTGGGTTTCACCGAAGACCAGTACCAAACCTTATTTGGAGCATGACGCAGCATGGCCAATGAAACGCTCGAGGATCTTGTCCTCGCCAATGAGACCCTGGCGCTTGCAGTCGAACTGCTCAAACGCCGCTCGCTGACGCCCGACGACGCCGGCTGCCACGACCTCATCGCCGCGCGCCTGCAAGCGCTCGGCTTCCACATCGAGCGCCATCGCCACAACGGCGTCGACAACCTGTGGGCCCGCAGGGGCACGACTGCGCCGGTGGTCTGCTTCGCCGGCCACACCGACGTGGTGCCGACCGGCCCGCTGAATCAATGGCTGTCCGATCCCTTCGAACCGACGATACGCAACGGCCAGCTCTACGCGCGCGGCGCCGCCGACATGAAAACCTCGGATGCGGCCTTCGTCACCGCCACCGAACGCTTCGTCGCCGCGCATCCCTCGCACACCGGCTCGATCGCCTTCCTGCTCACCTCGGACGAGGAAGGCCCCGCCACCGACGGCACCGTGCGTGTGGTCGAAATTCTGAAGGCGCGCAATGAAATGCTCGACTACTGCATCGTCGGCGAGCCCACCAGCGCCGCCGAGTTCGGCGACACCATCAAGAACGGCCGCCGCGGCTCGCTGTCCGGCACCCTGCGCGTCAAGGGCGTGCAGGGCCACATCGCCTACCCGCATCTGGCCAAGAATCCGATCCATCTGGCCGCGCCGGCGATCGCCGAACTTGCCGACACCATGTGGGACGAGGGCAACGCCTGGTTCCCGCCGACCACCTGGCAGATTTCCAATATCCACGGCGGCACCGGCGCCAGCAACGTCATCCCCGGCGAGCTCGAGATCCAGTTCAACTTCCGCTATTCCACCGCCAGTACCGCCGAAGGCCTGATGGACGCCATGAACGAAATCCTCGACAGCCACGGCCTCGACTACGAGATCGACTGGAACCTGTCGGGCAAGCCCTTCCTCACCCCGCGCGGCCCGCTGTGCGACAGGCTTGCAGAGGCGATCCACGAAATCACCGGCCTCACCCCCGATCTGTCCACCAGCGGCGGCACCTCCGACGGCCGCTTCATCGCCGACATCTGCCGCGAGGTGGTCGAGTTCGGGCCGTTGAACAGCAGCATCCACAAGCTGAACGAGCACGTCGCGGTGGAAGATATCGAGCGGCTGGCGACGATCTATCAAAAAACGCTGGAAAAACTCCTGACCTGATGGGTGTCTGCGAAGCGCGTTGTAGGAGCGGCGCCCTCGCCGCGATTTTCGCCCCGTCGCGATCACCACGGCATCGGCCCGAGGGCGGGCCTCCTACAACGTTCCTTCGTGGACCATGGACTTTATGAAATGAAACACTTCGACGACACCGAATCCCTCATCACCGTGCGCGACTGGCTGCGCTTTGCCGTGTCGCGCTTCAACGAATCCAAGCTGTTTTTCGGCCACGGCTCCGACAACGCCTTCGACGAGGCGGCCTACCTGATCCTGCACACCCTGCACCTGCCGCTCGAGCGGCTGGAGCCCTTCCTCGACGCCAGCCTGACGCATGGCGAATCGGAAGCGGTGCAGACGGTGCTCGAGCGGCGGGTGCGCGAGCGCATTCCGGCTGCGTATCTGACCAACGAGGCCTGGCTGGGCGAACACCGTTTCTATGTCGACGAGCGGGTGATCGTGCCGCGCTCCTTCATCGCCGAACTGCTGCACGAGCAGCTGGCGCCGTGGATTGAAGCGCCGGACGAAGTGACGCGCGCACTCGACCTCTGCACCGGCTCGGGCTGCCTCGCCATCCTGGCGGCGCTGGCCTTTCCCCATGCCAAAATCGATGCGGCGGATTTGTCGGCCGATGCGCTGGCCGTCGCCGCGAAGAACGTCGCCGACTATGGCCTCACGGATCGCGTCGAGCTGATCGAGTCGGATCTGTTCGCGGCGCTGGCAGGCCGCAGCTACGACGTCATCCTCAGCAACCCCCCCTACGTGAACGCCGAATCGGTGGCCGCGCTGCCGCCGGAATACCAAGCGGAGCCGGCGCTGGCGCTGGGCTCGGGGGGGGACGGCCTGGACGCCACGCGGCAGATCCTCGCTGCGGCCCGGGCTCACCTCAATCCCGGCGGCCTGCTGGTAGTGGAAATCGGCCACAACCGCGACGCACTCGAAGCCGCCTACTCCAACCTGCCCTTCACCTGGCTCGACACCGAGGGCGGCGACCAGTTCGTCTTCATGCTGCGGCGCGAAGACCTGCCGTAATCGGCTAGTAGAAGCCGATGATGAGCAGGAGCGGTCCCAGCACTTCACCCGCATAGACGCCATAAGCGACAAAAGCGGGCATGCCCATGCCGGTCACCATGCCCTGGATCGGATCGACGCCGTGCCTGAGCTTGAAAAATCCGTGGAGCAGGATCAGGATGCCAAGGGTCGGTCGCAAGACCAGCTTACCGAGGTCGTTCAGGTTGTTGTGCATCGCTACGCTCCTGGTTAAGTAATCAAGTTGTATATTCTAAATTCGGCTGCGCCAACCTCGTCCAGCCCGCACCTCCCTCGTCCAGCCCGCACCTCGTCCAGCCCGCAGCGATTCCATTGCGGTATTTACGGAAAGATAGAAGCTGAAATCCCTGCGTCAAATGATTTGATTGGGCAGTTCTGCCGCGGCGAAAATATGGATAATTGGGGAAGGACACGACATTCAAGTCAGCATTGTGTCTGACCCGCCTTCCCGCCTCTCAACAAAATGCCTTCGGGCGCTTTCTTTTAAATCGTCATGACCCATACTCAACCCACCCAACTCGACGCCGCCCACTTCGACAGCAAGGCCCGCCATTGGGACGACAACCCGGTGTTCCGCGACCGCGGGCTGAAGATTGCGGAAGCCATCCGCAAGGCCGTGCCGTTGAACCGACACATGAACGCCCTCGATTACGGCTGCGGCACGGGCCTGCTTTCGTTTCCGCTGAAGGACGAACTCGGCACGATCCTGATGGCGGACAGTTCGGGCGGCATGCTCGAGGTGGTGGCCGAGAAAATCGCCGCGCAGGGCGTGACCAACATGACGACGCTGCAGCTGGACCTGATGGTCGACCCGTCCCCGGCGCAGCGCTTCGATCTGATCGTGACCGCGATGACGCTGCACCACGTGCCCGACACCGACCACATCCTGCGCATCTTCCACGACCTGCTGCAACCCGGCGGCACGCTGTGCATCGCCGACCTCGACCAGGAAGACGGCTCGTTTCACGGCATTGAGGTCGACGTGCACCACGGCTTCGACCAGGCCGATCTGAGCCGGCGCGCCGCCCAGGCAGGGTTTGCCGATGTGCAGTTTCAGACGGTGTTCAGCATTGCAAAGGAAAACGAGAACGGGACGCGGGACTACCCGGTGTTTCTGATGACTGCACGGCGCGTAGGCGCATAGCGCCCCGCTCAAAAGACCTTTGCTTTAGAATCGGCGGGGCGGGTTCGACTGTTCGAGCCGCATCGAACAAAAACGAATAACCCACCCATCAGCCATGCCGGCGCCGTTAATCATCCTGATCAGCTCATGTTTCATGGCCATGTCCATGAGCGTGGTTCTGCTGATCATTGCAAAAACCTTCCCAAAAAACATCCAGGGTTTGCGTGAGTGGGCTTTGTCTGTGCTGGTCATTGCACTGGCCCTCCCTTTGTTCATCGCCAGGGACGTGATTCCCGACCTGTTCAGCATTGTGCTGGCCAACCTGATGCTTCTGGCGGCCTTCATGCTGATGAATGCCGGCACCCGGAAATTTTCCGGGGTGCCGCCCAGAACCAACCGCAACCTGCTGTTCTGGTTTGTGCTGGCTTATATTTCATTGTTCGTGTGGTTCACTTACATCCAGCCGAATGCCGGGATACGGCTTGCGATCTTGAGCCTGTTTTCGCTCGTGGTGATCCTGGATCATTTGATCCTCGCCCTGAAGGCCTTGCCCAAAACCACTGGGCGCCATTTCATGGTTTTTGCACTCGGCGTGTTGGTCTGCTCCCGCGTCCTGCGCCTTGGCGGCCTGATGCTGGGTTTCGAACCGCCCACGGGCATTTTTGACGATACGACCTCACAGCTGTTCTACATGGCCCTGCCTTCCGTCATGGTTCCGCTGGGGACGGTCAGCTTCATCATGCTGGCGTCCGAAAAGCTGCACCGGGATCTGGAATTCATCAGCCGCCATGACGGTCTGACCCAATGCCTCAACAAGCAGTCGGCCATCGAGGAATTGCAGCGGGAAATGTCGCATGCCAAACGCCATGGCAACAAGCTCAGCATCATGCTGATCGATCTGGACAAATTCAAGGACATCAACGATACACATGGCCACCTTGCGGGCGACAAGGTGCTGGTTGATTTTGCGCAAAAAACGAAAATCTCGCTCAGGGATACGGACCGGCTCACCCGTTTTGGGGGCGATGAATTCATGGCCATCCTCCCTGACACCGATCTTGAACAAGCCCTGCTTATCGCAGGCCGGCTCCATGAAGCGGGAAAAACAAGCCAGCCAATCGCCTGGTCGGTCAGTATTGGCGCGTCAGCATGGCTGGACGCGGATGATTCCCTCGCGGCCATGTTGAACCGCGCGGACAAGGCGCTATATCAGTCCAAAACGCTAGGACGGGGACAAACCCAGGCGCTGTAAGGCTGCACTCATGCCTCGAGCTGCTTTCGCGCCCAGGCCAGAATGGGCCAGAGCCGCGGCGGCAGCAGGCGCTCGGCCTCGTCGAAGCCCACCCAGCGCCACTCGTCGTGTTCCGGGCGCCCCAGCTCCGGCGAAAACGGCAGGGTGATGGACGTGCGGGTGGTTTCTGCCAGGTAATAGCGCGCCACCTTGCCCTGTCGATAGGGTTCGGTTTCGCAGTACCCCTCGCCCCAGCGGAAGGCGAGATCGCTGATTCCAGTCTCCTCCGCCGTCTCCCGGATGGCCGCATCGAGCGGCGTTTCGCCCGGCTCCAGCATGCCCTTGGGAAAGTCCCAGTTGCGATAGGCGCGCAGCACCAGCAGTCGCCAGCCGCTGCTGTCGCGGCGGACGACGACCACCCCTGCCGAGAAGGCGGGGGCTCGAAGGCCGACTGGCGCTTGTGATCCGGGCATGAGCCCATCTGAGCCCATCATGGCACGCTGCGTACACCCGTCGCCATCGGGCACCGCTGCGGCGTCAATCCGTTTTGCACGCGGCCAGATGCGTCCGCCATTCGGCCAGATGCGTCCGCCATTCGGCGAGCAGGGTCACCCGGGCGTCTGCGTCGCCGCGGATGGCGGCAAGCAGTTCAGGGCCCGCCTGCAACTCCACGCGCTGCCAGCCGGACTCGGTGGCGCATTCCACGATGACCGCCCACCTGCCCTCGCGAGGTTCGACCGCATAGAGGTGGGCGGAAAGCCCCAGGCTGTCCAGGAGGGTGCCGACTGCGACTCGCGCCGGCGCCAGGTCGGCCTCGGTCGGGGCTGCCGTCTTCGGCCGCCTGTCTGACGCATGCGCGGACGCGCGCTGCCTCCTGCAATAGGGATGTCTCATGAGCGCCCTCCACAAAAACGAGATGGAAGACTCATCATAGTGGGTGGTCGCGCATGTTGCTGCGGTTTGCATCCGCAATGTGCTTTACACCCGTATACCCCAGCCTAAGATGGGTTGGAAGGGGGTGGCCATGAAGGTCAGCAAGGGAACGCGGCAAGGTCGCCGGCTGATGGCGGTCGCCCCATGGACACTCCACGCCGGGGTCGCCCACCAAGGCGGTCGGGCGCAAGGTGGATGAAAAATACCTGATAATCGGCATCGACGCCCCGAACCCCGTTTTCCGGATGGAAATCATGTCTATTCAATTTTGAACGTTCTTAAGAACCAAAAAAATGCTTGTTTTCCTGGTCGTCGTCGCCTCGATTATTGCCACCATCATCGCGCTGAACTTCATTCCGGGCGAGAAGAAGGTGCAGACCCGAATCAGCGAAATCTACTCGGTGCACGACCCGCAGTTCCTGCGCTCGATGAGCCATCTGCCCGGTCCACCCCTGGTGCCCGGCAATCAGGTCAAGGAACTGATGAACTGATCAACGGCGACGAAATTTTTCCGCCGATGCGGCGGCCATTCGCGCTGCCGAAAAAACCATCACGTTTGAAACCTATATCTACTGGTCCGGCGAAATCGGCAGGGAACTTGCCGAGGCACTCGCGCAACGCACGCGCTATCGTGCATGCGCTGCAACGCGGCGTGAAGGTCAAGATTCTGTTGCCCGGTACGCGGATCGACACGGAGCCGGTGCGCCGCGCCGCCTCCCGCGCCCGCTGGGGTGACCTGCTCAAGGCGGGCGCCGAGATTCATGAATACCAGCCAACCATGTTTCACTGCAAGGTGATGATTGTGATGATTGTCGATGACGTGTGGGTCTCGGTCGACTCGACCAATTTCGATACGCGTTCGTTTCGCCTCAATGATGAGCTAACCTCAATATTTACGATCACGCGTTTGCGCAACGCCAGATCGACGTCTTCGAGGACGACCTGAAAAAATCCCGGCAGATTGACTACGAGGCATGGCAGCGCCGTCCTTGGAGTGAAAAATTGCTTGAGCACGCCATGGCATGGCTGCGGTCGCAGATGTAGCTTGGATACCGAGGCCGACATGGCGGCCCATTCCGCTCCCACCCGACAAGCATGCAATTCCTCTGACAACGCGGCCTCACCGGCATCGCCCCCATGAACCAAGCGCCCCAAAAATTCCGCCCCGACCTTCTGTCGCTGATTGCGGCGCCGGCTTTTCTGCTGCTCGGCGCGACGGCCGCCGCGGTGGCGCCCACGCTCGAGATTCTGGTGGTGCTTGTGCTGCTGACACTGACGATTTTCCTGTTCGTGTTCGAGGTGGTGGAGGTGGACGTGGCCGCGATCAGCATCCTGGTACTGATCGGCCTGATCAGCGCGGCGAGCGATGCGTTTAGCCTGATGAAACCGCTGGTACCGGTCGCGGAATTGTTCAGCGGATTTTCCAGTAACGCGGTCATCTCGATTATCGCGGTGATGATCATCGGCGCGGGCCTCGACAGGACCGGGATCATGAACCGGGTGGCGGCCGCGATCCTGAAACGGGCTGGCTATTCCGAGCGGCGCATCGTTCCGGCCGTCTCCGGCTCGGTCGGGCTCATTTCGGGCTTCATGCAGAACGTGGGCGCCGCGGCGCTGTTTATGCCGGTGGTGGCGCGCATCGCCGCGCGAACGGGGCTGCCGATGTCCCGACTGATGATGCCGATGGGATTCAGCGCCATTCTCGGCGGCACGCTCACCATGGTGGGCTCGAGTCCGCTGATCCTCTTGAACGACCTCCTGCTCGTCTCCAACCAGGCGCTGCCGCCCGACCAGCAGATCGCGACCTGGTCGATGTTCTCGGTGAGCCCGATCGGCTTGGCGCTGCTCGCGTCCGGAATCGCCTACTTCACGCTGGCCGGCCGCTATGTGTTGCCCGCGGGCAAGGCGAAGCCCCAGGAATACGCGCGGGCGACCCACACCATGCGCTACTTTCGGGAGTTGTATGGCCTCGAGGACAGCGTCTTCGAAGTGGCGGTGCCCGCCGGCAGCCCCCTGGTCGGCAGGGTGCTCGACGAGGTGGAGCACGAGGCCCAAATCCGGGTGGTCGCAGCGCTGCTGCCCGGGAATGAGCTGAGCGTTGGGCCCAGCGGGCTGGAGCGGGACATGGCGATCAAGGCCGGCACCGTGTTCGGCCTGCTGGCCTCGCCGCAGCACCTGACCCGCTTCGTGGAGCGGAACGGCCTCGAGCTGAGTGCGGACCTCAAGACCTTCGCGGAAATCCTGTCGTCGGCGCGGGCCGGCATCGCCGAGGTGGTGATTCCGCCCGGCTCGCACCTGATCGGCAAGAGCGCGCATGAAATCTGGATGCGCAAAACCTACGGCATCGCCGTGCTGGCGCTGCACCGCGGCGGCAAGACGCTGTTGGAGGGCGACGGCATTCGCGACATTCCCCTGCAGGCGGGCGACGCTCTGGTGGTGCACACTGCCTGGGACGCCCTCGCCCGGCTGGAAAAAGACAGCAATTTCGTGATCGTCACCAGCGATTATCCCCACGAGGAACTGCGTCCGCACAAGGAGAAGTCCGCCCTGTTCTTCTTCGGGGTGGCCCTGTCCCTGCTGATCTTCACCGACCTGCGGCTGTCGCTGGCGCTGATGGCCGGCGCCATCGGCATGATCCTGTCCGGGGTGCTGCGCGTCGACGAGGCCTATCAGGCGGTGAGCTGGAAAACGGTGTTCCTGCTCGCCAGCCTGATCCCGCTCGGACTCGCGGTCGAGACCAGCGGCACCGCCGCCTGGATCGCCGGGCACATCCTGTCGATGCTGGGCGAGCTGCCGCACTGGGTGCTGATGCTCGCCCTGGCCGTGCTGGCGACCTTCTTCTCGCTGGTGATGTCGAACGTCGGCGCCACCGTGCTGCTGGTGCCGCTGGCGGTCAACATCGCACTCGGCGTCGGCGCCAACCCGGCCGTGTTCGCCCTGGCCGTGGCGCTCGCCACGTCCAACGCCTTCCTCCTCCCCACCCACCAGGTCAACGCCCTGATCATGGGCCCGGCCGGCTACAAAGTGGCGGACTTCATCCGCGCCGGCGGCATCATGACCCTGCTGTTCATCCTTGTGCTGATGCTGATGCTGGGGCTTTTCTATACTTGACGACCAGGCTGGGCCGGGCAAACAGGTGCAGCACTGCTGCGCCATAGGAGGAAATCGGCCTAACGTGTCGGGCTGTGGCGAGCCGCTTACGAGAAATTGCAACGCGCCCGGAAGACAGCGGGTCCAATACAACAGCATCCAAAAAAGTGGCGCAGGAATAAAATCAACGCATAATCCTGCTGGATTCACGTCAGTTCAACCAATGTCACAGCCGAATAAACCAAGATCGCCCCAAGCTTGAACAGCGAGTATGCGAGTGCTATGGGGTGGTTAAAAATGAGTATGCGCGTTTGCTCTCACCCCGCCGAAGTTCGAAGCAGGGCGGCTTAGCCCAACGGACTATCACCCACCCCGTTCAAAACGTGCAGACGGGGCCGCTTCAGGCCCCATCAGTTTGTCCGCCAAAGCGCCTCCAGGGGGGAACCCGCGGGTTCAGTTTGACTAGTGTCGTGAATCAGAAATATCGAAACATAAAACGGCGTCTTTTTCCGCATGGTGGCGTTGCTCGTCGTTGCCATAGACCGAACTATGTCGCCTCCACGCGCCTTGCCCTGCGGAAAAATCCATCCGTTTTATCTTGTCCCGCTATTTCTGATTCACGACACTAGTCGTGATCCTCGAACGACTTTGTTCGCTTGAAAGAGGAGCTGTCATTGAGAAATCCCAGGTTCTCGGCGACATGACACGCTATGCACACTTCCCGAACAACCATGAATTCATCGCGCATCCGTTCAGACGACTTTGACTTGAGCGCATCCCGCATGGATTCCCATACGCCGCTTTCCAGGAACATGCCTTCGATATTCTGGGTTCGGGTCGGGCGCTTCATGGCTGAGGTATTCATGCGGTCCCGTATCTTGTTCCAGTGATACAGCCCCATTTCCGGGTTGTTTTTCTGGATCGCCACATACAGCTCCTCGTACCGATAGCCAATTTCCCACATCGGGATATCGGTTCCGCTCATGACGACCTGCAAGCGGCGAAACCGTTCGGTGTCGTTGTCGGCGTCCAGCAGCCAGTTGTTCGAGGGCGGCTTGGTTTGCTTGGCCAGGTCCTTGTAGGCTTTTGGAAACTGAGGGGCGTTGCCGGTCGGCTTGACCACGCTCTCCGCAAGAGCGACCGATGTGACTACCCAAAGTACTGCGGCTGCGATGGCGAATGGTACTGCGGCTGCGATGGCGAATGGCTTCATGTTGCTCCCCTTGCTGGAAAAGTCCTGCATTGATCAACAGGCCCCGGAGGGCCAGACGGGTATGCGGCAACGGCAGGGCAATGATGCGTTGTCCTGGCGATTTCGAATATGGACCGCATTTCGGTATAGCAAATGAAACTCAGTATGGACGGCAAATGAAACCGAATGCAAATTGGTTTGAGGCCGGCACCTGCCGGGGACCTGTTGCCATCCAGCCAACCGGGCGCGAAGCCGGCGCACGTGCTCAGTCCGTTATGCCCTGTAAGGCAGCCTGCCCCGTCGCGACCAAGGGATTCCATACAGGAGTTTTCTCATGCGCCTTGTTACTGCTCTGTGCCCTGGTCACCCCCATCGCCGACGCCGCCACCTGCATCGCGACCAGCGGTGCTACCCGCAACCGCCTGCTGGAGCTGTACACCTCGGAAGGATGCAGCTCCTGCCCGCCGGCCGACCGCTGGCTGTCGCAACTGCCCAGAGATTCCAGAGATTCCGGCGTGGTGCCACTGGCGTTCCATGTGGACTACTGGGACCGGCTGGGCTGGAAGGACCGGTTCGCGCAGGCCGCCTTCAGCCAGCGCCAGCGCGACCGCAACAGGGGGCCGGGCTGGGTCTACACGCCGCAGCTCATGCTCGACGGCGAGGACTTCCGCAACTGGCATCGCGGCCTGCCTGCCCGCCCGCTCGAAATTCCCCGCCCCGGCCAGCCTCTCGCTCACCCTCGCGCAGACGCCCACGCACGCACATCGATACCCAGACCGAAATCCGCCTCGCCCCGGCTGCCGGACGCAACCCACAGCTCTATCTCGCGCTGACCGAAAACAACCTGACGTCAACCGTCACTGCTGGCGAAAATTCCCGGCGGACGCTGTATCACGATTACGTCGTGCGTGAACTTGCGGGCCCGTTCGATGCTTCGCGCGTCAGTTATCGCTTCACGCTACACCCGGACTGGAAGGCGGTCGAGCTTGGCATCGTGGCGTTCGTCACAGACACCCGTGGCGCAACCCTGCAAGCCTTGGCGCGACCCGCTTGCCCCTGATACGCCCCATCAAAGCGCAGATGAATTGAAAAGCGCGCAGGCGAGCGCGGGGAGCGCGAAGCCTGATCCGGTCCACCCGTGAAGGGCAGGCCGTGGTTGTCCCCGCAAGGAGGAGGCCGTGGTTGTAAAGCCGGTCAATCGGCAACAACCACGCTCAGCCGAACTCGACGAACTCCAGCGTGTTTGCATCCGGGTCACGGCAGAACAGCGCCGCGCGACCCGACTTGCTCGCGGTGTACTTCACCCCGGCTGCATCGAGCCGGCTTTTCAGCGCATCCACATTCGCAACCGCCAGCGCAATGTGGCGGTCGCGGCCGCCGTGCTCGGGGCGCACCGAGGCCGCATCGGGGTTGGCCAGCTGCATCAGGTGCAGTTGCTGGCCGCCGCCGCCAAGGTCGTACCACTCGCCGGGGTAAGGCAGGTCGGGGCGATTCGGATACAAGGTCAGCCCCAGCACCGATTCGTAGAAGGTTTTGGCCCGCACCAGATCGGAAACCAGCAGGCCGGCATGCAGCAGGGCGGTGATGTCAGACATGGCGCTTCTCTTTCACTTGATCGTCTTCCATGTGGCCGGAAAACAGGCTGGCGGTGACGATCATGACCGCGCCTGCCCACTCTTGGAGCCCCATGCGCTCCATGGATAAATAGTAGGCCGCGACCGCTGCCACCACCAGTTCGAACAGAAAGATGATGATGGCCTGGTTGGCCGGCACGCGGGCGAGGCCGTATTGCACCGCGTAAGTCATGCTGCCGATGAGGAGACCGACGCCAAGCAGCAGCAGCCAGACGTTCCACGCTGCAGCTTCGATGAAGCCGAGTTCGTCCGGGTAGCGCCACAGTCCGGTCACCGTCAGCACCGCCACCCCGACCCAGATCGAAACGGATTTGGCGCCTTCGGTGACGCCACCGAGGTGGCGGCTGATGACGTTGCTCAGCGCGAACATCATCCCCGCCGACAGCGCCAGCCACTCGGCGCGGTTGGTCGGCAGCGGCAGGTCGCCGTCGGGCTGCCACAGCATGACCATCGCGCCGCTCCCCGCCAGCACCATCACCGCCCATCCGGCACGGTTGAGCTTTTCATGCAGCAGGAAGCGGGCGAACACCACCGTCCACAGCGGCGATAGAAAAAACAGCAGCAGCACGCGCACCACCTCGCCCTGCAGCATCGCCAGCACGTAGGCCAGATTGGTCCAGCCCGCCGCCAGTCCCAGCGCGGCGAGCCACATCCAGCGGCCGCGCGCGCGGTGCAACTCGCGGCCGTGCAGCCAGCCGAGCGCGAGCAGCGGCACGGCGTAGGTGAAGAAGCTCGAGGCAATGCCGCCGACGCCGGCCTCGTTGAGCAGGCGATAGGGATACCACATCAGCCCCCACAGGGTGGCGGCATAGACCAGGCTGCTGATGGCAAGGGTGCGCTGCAGGGGAATCGGGTACATGGGGCTATATAATGCGTGGCTTAGTTAAATTCCATGCTGCAATGAATCCGCGTCTCGAACAACTCCACCCGTATCCGTTCCAGAAACTGCGCGAACTGTTCGCGGGGGTGACACCGAATCCCGATCTCGCGCCGATCAACCTGTCGATCGGCGAACCCAGGCATCCGACGCCGCAGTTCATCAAGGATGCGCTGGTCGCGGGCCTGGGCGGGCTGTCGAATTATCCCATCACTCATGGCTCGGATGCGCTGCGTGCTTCGATTGCCGCGTGGGCCGAGCGCCGCTACGGCGTCAAGCTTGATCCCGCGACCGAAGTGCTGCCGGTCAACGGCTCGCGCGAGGCGCTGTTCGCGTTCGCCCAGGCCAGCGTCGATTCCAGCCGCCACGGCCGCCGCGTCATCATTTCGCCCAACCCGTTCTACCAGATCTACGAGGGCGCGGCGCTCCTGGCCGGCGCGCGCCCCTTCTTCCTCAACACCCTACCGGAAAACGGCTTCTGCATGGACTGGTCGCGGGTGCCCGAAGACCTGTGGGAACAGGTGAACCTGGTCTACGTCTGCTCGCCCGGCAATCCCACCGGCAAGGTGATGTCGCTGGCCGACTGGAGGGCATTGTTCGACCTGTCGGACCGGTACGGCTTCGTCATCGCGGCCGACGAGTGCTATTCGGAAATTTATTTCGAGGAAGGCGCCCCGCCCCTGGGCGCGCTTACCGCGTCGCAGCAGCTCGGGCGCGGCTTCACGAACCTGATCGTGTTCAACTCGCTGTCGAAGCGCTCCAACGTGCCCGGCCTGCGCTCCGGCATGGTGGCGGGCGACGCCGCACTGATGAAGGCCTTCCTGCGCTACCGCACCTATCACGGCAGCGCGATGAGCCCGGTGGTGCAGGCTGCCAGCATCGCGGCCTGGAACGATGAGGCGCACGTGATCGAGAACCGCCGCCAGTACGCCGAGAAATTCGCCGCCGTGATGCCGCTGCTGAAAGACGTGCTGTCTTTCGACGCCCCTGACGCCGCCTTCTATCTGTGGGCCCGCGTGCCGGGCGGCGACGATGCCGCGTTCGCGCGCGGCCTGTATGAAACGCAGCATGTCACCGTGCTGCCCGGCAGCTTCCTCGCGCGCGACGCCGCCGGCGTCAATCCGGGCCGCGGGTTTGTCCGCATCGCCCTGGTCGACAGCCTGGATGCCTGCGTCGAGGCGGCCCGGCGCATCGTCCGCTTCGCCGGCGAGGCCGCATGAAACACACCAATTGCCGTCCCATTCGTTAAACATCCCCTACTCAACAAAAAGGAAACCCTCATGCAAGACCTGCAGAAAATCATCGAAGACGCTTTCGAGCGCCGTGCCGAGATCACCCCGCGCAACGCCGAACCGCAGGTCAAGGACGCCGTCATGTCGGTGATCGACATGCTCGACAGCGGCAAGCTGCGCGTCGCCGAACGCACTGACGGCCAGAACTGGATCACCCACCAGTGGATCAAGAAGGCGGTGTTGCTGTCGTTCCGCCTGGAAGACAACGCCTTCATCAAGGGCGGCTTCACCAACTATTTCGACAAGGTGCCGTCGAAGTTCGCCGACTTCAACTCGAAGGACTTCCGCGAAGGCGGCTTCCGCGTGGTGCCGCCGGCAGCCGCGCGCCGCGGCGCCTATATCGGCAAGAACGTGGTGCTGATGCCCTCCTACGTCAACATCGGCGCCTACGTCGGCGAAGGCACCATGGTCGACGCCTGGGCCACCGTCGGCTCCTGTGCGCAGATCGGCAAGAACGTGCACCTGTCCGGCGGCGTCGGCATCGGCGGTGTGCTCGAGCCGGTGCAGGCCAACCCCACCATCATCGGCGACAACTGCTTCATCGGCGCGCGCTCCGAAGTGGTCGAGGGCGTGATCGTCGAGGACAACAGCGTGATCTCGATGGGCGTCTACATCGGCCAGTCGACCAAGATCTACGACCGTGAAACCGGCGAAGTCACCTATGGTCGCGTGCCCGCCGGTTCGGTGGTGGTGTCCGGCAACTTGCCGTCGAAGGATGGCAACTATAGTCTGTACTGTGCGGTGATCGTGAAGAAGGTCGACGCGAAGACCTTGTCCAAGGTCGGCATCAACGAACTGCTGCGCGGAATCTGAGCGTGGTTGTTGCCGGTTGATCGGCTTTAGTGCGTGGTTGTTGCCGATTGATCGGCTTTACAACCACGGCCTCCTCCTTGCGGGGACAACCACGGCCTCCTCTTTGCGGGGACAACCACGGCCTGCCCCTTGCGGGTAGATCCAAGCCCGTGATTACGGGAAAAGGAGTTGCCATGAAATACACACTCATCGTCACCGCCCTGCTCGCCGCCAGCCTGGTCGGCTGCCAGGCCAACCCGGTGTCCGGCCGCCAGCAGCTGGTGCTGGTATCCGAAGACCAGGCGCAAGCCTCGTCGGCCCAGGCCTACACGCAAACGCTCAACGAAGCGCAGAAGCAGGGCAAGCTCAGCACCGACGCGGCGCTAAACAACCGCGTCAGACGCATCACCGGCCGCCTCATCGCCGAGGCCAAGCGGATGTATCCGCCCAGCCGCGATTGGCAATGGTCGGTCGCGGTGATCGACGAACCCACGCTCAACGCCTGGTGCATGCCCGGCGGCAAGATGGCGATCTACACCGGCATCGTCCACAAGCTGAAACTCACCGACGACGAAATCGCCCAGATCATGGGCCACGAAATTGCCCACGCCCTGCTCGGGCACGGCCGCGAGCGCATGTCGCGCGCTATCGCCATGCAGAGCGGCATGCAGTTGGGCTCCATCGTCGCCGGGCGCGATCTCAGCATCCTGGCGCCGGTGGCCGACATTGCGCTGACGCTGCCCTACAGCCGCGCCAGTGAATCCGAGGCCGACCGCTACGGTGTCGAACTCGCCGCCCGCGCCGGATTCGACCCGCGCGCCGCGGTGCGCCTGTGGGAAAAAATGGCCGCCGCCAGCGGCGACGGCCCGCCGCAATTTCTCAGCACCCACCCTCCCGCCGGCAACCGCATCCAGGCGCTGACTGCACTGATGCCGCAGATGATGCCGATTTACGAGAGAGCACGTTAATGAACATGGACCTCACGCCCGCCGCAGACGAAAAAATCGCCAGCCTCAAGACCCTGACCATGGTGATTTATGCGCTATACGCCGTCTCGCTGTTTATCGGCGTCACCGCCCTCATCGCCATCGTGCTGAACTACATCAAGCGCGACGATGCCAAGGGCACCTGGCTGGAAAGCCACTTCACCTGGCAAATCAGAACCTTCTGGTGGGGGCTGCTGTGGGTAATCATCGGCGCAATCACCTGGATCATCCTGATCGGCTGGATCGTGTGGGGCGTGGCCTGCATCTGGTTCATCTACCGCATCGCCAAAGGCTGGCTCAACCTCAATGACAACAAGCCGATGCTGCTTCAATAGCGGCGCGGCATCCCGTTGCTGCCGGTTCGGATGAACGCAGCGCACCGGGTCGCGCGGGCGACGCGTTTGTTCGCCTGCCTGCTCGCGGGGATCTGCCTTCCGGCCTGGGCGGGCGGCCTGCCGCCGCTTGCCCGCGGCGTGACGGGGGGCCACGCCGAATACACCATCCAGCCCGGGGATTCCCTGACCGCCATCGGCGCCCGCTTCGGCGTCTCGCCCACGCTTTTGGCCCTGCAGAACGGTATTGCCTACGATGCCGTCATCCACCCCGGTCAGCGCCTCCGCATCCACAACCCCCACATCGTGCCGGCGACACTCGACGACGGCATCCTCATCAACCTGCCGCAGCGCATGCTGTTCTATTTCAGCCAGGGCACGCTGCTGGCCGCCTATCCCGTGGGTCTCGGCAGACCCACCTGGCCCACGCCGCAGGGCGAATTCAGGATCGTCTCGCGGGTGAAGAACAAGCCCTGGCTGGTGCCGAAATCCATCCAGGAAGAAATGCGCCGCGAGGGGAAAATCGTTGTGGCGGAAGTGCCGCCCGGCCCCGACAATCCCCTCGGCGAACACTGGCTCGGCTTGAGCCTGTGGGGCTACGGCATTCACGGCACCATCGCACCCGCGAGCATCTACCAATTCCGCAGCCATGGCTGCATCCGCCTGCATCCCGACGATGTGGCCGAACTATTCGGCCAGGTGAGGGTCGGTACTTCGGGCCGCCTCATTTACCAGCCGGTATTGCTGGCGGTGATCGAGGACCGCCGCATCCTGCTCGAAGTCCATCGCGACATCTATAACCAGGGCATCGACCCGGCGCTGGCTGTGCGCCAGCTGGCTGAAGCCAACGGCTTGAGTCAGGCTATCGACTGGCTCGCGGTGGACGCAGTGGTCGCGGCGCAGGACGGGCTGGCCCATGAAGTGGGCCGCCTGGCGCACGATGATTTGAAAGGAACGCCATGGCCATGGAACACACCCTCAGCCGACGCGGATTTCTCAAGCTAGGCTTGATTGCCGCCGCCCTGCCGGTTCCGGCATTCGCCAGCCAGGGGCTGTTCGAGCCGGAGCGCCGGCTCGGTTTTCACAGTCTGCACACTGGTGAACAGGCCGAGCTGCCCTACTGGGTCGCAGGTGAATACGTGCCGGAATCGCTGGCTGAAATCAACCACGTCCTGCGCGACCACCGCACCGGCCAAGTGGCCGCCATCGATACCCGGTTGCTGGATCTGCTCCATCGCGTCAGCGCCGCAGTGGGCGCCTCGCAGCCGTTCCAGGTGATTTCCGGCTACCGTTCGCCGGCCAGCAACCAGATGCTGGCCAAAAACAGTTCCGGTGTCGCCACGCGCAGCCTGCACATGCAGGGCAAGGCCATCGACGTCCGTCTGCCCGGCATTGCGCTGGCCGACCTGCGCGATGCCGGGCTCATGCTGCGTGGCGGCGGCGTGGGCTACTACCCGGGCTCCAATTTCGTGCACCTGGATGTGGGACGCGTGAGAACCTGGGGCGGCTAGATCCCCCACCACCCCTTGCCTGGCGGTGGTTGCCTTGGCTTTCGCATTCTGCTGCGAGCATGGCCGGCCAGTCGCCCAGAATTTCGATCAATCAGCCCTCGCGGTTCCCCCGCTGCCACTTTTTTCTTCTTGAACTGCATAACCGTTTCCAAAACCACCGCCCAGCCCCGGGCGGTCATTTGAAGCGGGGCCGCTTTTCCTGGCTGGCCTGCTGCATCCAGTTTGATTCGACGTATCTCCCTGGCAATGAAATTTGCTCGTCAGCTAATCGACTATATTTGATTTTGGTAGGCGTAGTGCCATGCGGCAGGTAATGCATTCCTGAAGTGACTTGATGCCTTCCAATGGCGCGCAATGGCGCGCTTGCCAGGCGGCAACTGGATTCACCACACACGGGAGGCGAGAAAATGAACAAGAGCGCAGTACATGCAGTGGGATGGGTATTGGCCGGCATGCTTCTGATGGGGATCATCGTGTGGCTCACCCTGCCTTCGTTGATGCAGGTCAAGCACAAGAGCGACCGGAGCCATGACGGTACGGTCGCTGCCTTGAGCGAAGCCCTCAAGCAGAAGCAGGACTGGCGCGTGCTGACAGTAAACGACTACCAGAAGAGCACGGCAGACTTCGGCGCCATGGAACGAGTCGGCAGCCTGAACATCTGCAATCCGCGCTACGCATCGAAGATCCTCGCCAACGATGCGGACCGCGGCGTGACGGCATTCATGCCCCTGGCGCTTGGGGTCTGCGAAGACAAGCAAGGCCAGGTGTTTATCTCACAGCTCAATGTCGGGCTCCTCGGCATGATGTTCGGCGGAACCATCGCGGACGTGATGGGAATGGTGGGCAACGACCTCAATGAAGTCGTTGCCTCCGTTGCTGCCAAGTGAGTACCCTTGTCGCCGTGGTTAGGGTTGCCGACTGATCCGGCGGTCGCGAGGGACGCCCCGCGTCCCTTATCTTCAACGATGGAGGACGAAAACATGGCCAGAGAGACACCCAAACCCGTTAACCCGCAAAGCGATCCCGACATCACGTGGCGAGGGGAATTCAGCCTTGAGCAGCGCGAGGCGATGATTCGCGACGCCGCCTACTTCCACTACGCAAAACGTGGCTACACGCCGGGGCATGACTTTGACGACTGGCTTGCGGCCGAAGCCGAGATCGAACGCCGAATGGCCGAGTTGCCGGAGTTGCCGCCGGACATCGAGGTGCAGCAAAGCAGCGTCCATGGCGCCAGGAAGGACGACGAACTGAAGCGGATCGCCCGGCAGCATCCGCAAAAGGGCATTCCCCAGGTCGAGGGCATCGAGCCGGAAAATGCGCCGTTCAAGGAATGAAGCCGGTATCGAAGTCCACTCCTAGGGAAGGCAGATCCGTGACCAGCCATGTGACCCAGGTCGGCGCCCCCGACCCCGAACTCAGGACGGACCTCGCCCATCTTCGACGAGTATGAAGAACTCTCGTTCGACCTGGAGCTCGAATCCGGTGCCATGTTATTTCAACAGCATGGTCTACCCGGTGGGCCAGTACCTGCTGTGCGGCAGCGAGCTGCTGCATTGCGAGGAACGGGGGGTATGGGTGCGCAAAGGGGAAAAACGGCCCGAGTAATCCCGGCCGCTGATTCACCAGCGAAGCGCCAGACTGCCCTCCGGACCCGCTTCCACCCGGCTGCCGAGGGACTGTCCCTCCTGGTCCAGCGCCGCGCGCAGCCAGCGGGTGTCCGTCGCCGAGGCGCGATTGAGACGGAAGCGCCGCATCTGCATGGGGACCATCCGCAGACGCGAAAGCGTGCCGTTGGCCGGGTCCACCTCCAGAAAATACATCAGGCTGAGGTCACCCCGGTAGGCCTCGTAGCCGGCGATGCCTTCGTAGTCGTTGAGGAAATCGCCGCAGCCGTAGAGGATCGGCCGGCCCCGGTACACCTCGATGCCCATGGGATGATGCGAGGAATGGCCGTGCACCACGTCCACCCCACAGCGGTCGATCAGCCCGTGGGCGAAGCGCTGATGGGCCGCGGGCACAGCATAGCCCCAGTTGCCGCCCCAATGAATCGAGGCCACAACCACATCCGCCGGCCGCTTGACCGCTTCCACCTGCGCCGCGATCTGTCGCAGCGTCGCCGGCGATAAATCCGGCAGCAGGTTCACCCCCGGCAGGCCCGCCGCCGCGGCCCAGTCCGGCGGGATTCCGCTGCTTTGCGCACCGAAGGCGAACACCAGCACGCGGCCCTTGCCGGCCACGTTCAGCACCGCCGGCGCCGCCGCCCCGGCC
>JBAQND010000092.1:0-3392 GCA_049303455.1 Thiobacillus sp. | reverse complement strand
GTATCCTTCATTCGGGCTGGCCTCCTGTGAGTGGTGACTTTCGTTTCGCAACAAAAGCCTACCACCAGAAGGGTTCAGCCCACCCCAATTCCAGGCGTTATGGGCTTAACCGAGTGCCATGAGGGTCAAACATGATATTGATTAATCGTGCCTGAGAATCATCTGGCCGACCTCCCACCGCGGTGAGGCGGAGGAGTAAAAAGCGAAGTGCGAACTTTGTTTTTTTACTCAAGGGAGGCAGAGATGAGATTTTGTGGCATAGACCTGCATTCGAACAATAGCGTTGTCGTGGTGACTGACGAGACGGACAGGGTTCTGCTCAGCCGGAGCTGTCCCAGCGACCTTCCGAAGATACTCGCGCTGCTCGCCCCGCACCGCGCTGAACTGGCCGGGGTGGTCGTCGAATCCACCTACAACTGGTACTGGCTGGTCGATGGCCTGATGGCCGAAGGCTACGCCGTCAAGCTCGCCAACACCGTCGCCATGAAACGTTACGACGGACTCAAGCACAGCGACGACGAGACTGACGCCGCCCATTTGGCGCACCTGCTGCGGCTGGGCATCCTGCCCACCGGTTTATCCACCCGCCCGCAGACATCGGCACGCTCGGACTCGCCGCGGATGTGGCCCTGGCGGTGCAGACCAACCTCGCCGTCATTGCCACACTGAACCTGGAAATCGGGCGGATCGAAGCGCGTTTGCTGGCGGGCGCGAAGCTGCGCCCGGACTATGTTCGGCTTAAAAGCATCCCCGGCATCGGCGAGGTGCTGGCCATCGTCATCATGCTGGAGACGGGCGATGTCACCCGCTTCGCCCGGGTTGGCAACTTCGCTTCCTATGCCCGCTGCGTGGACAGCGCCCGCTATTCCAACGGCAAGAAGAAAGGCGAAGGCAACACCAAGAACGGCAACGCCTATCTGGTGTGGGCGTTCATCGAAGCGGCGAACTTCGCCCGTCGCTTCAACGACGAGGCACGGCGCTTCTTCGGGCGAAAGAAAGCCAAAACGAACAGCATCGTGGCAACCAAGGCGCTGGCGCACAAACTGGCGCGGGCGAGTTACCACGTGCTGAAGGAGGGACAGCCTTTCGATGTGAAACGCTGTTTCGCCTGAACGGTTTGGTGACGGCAGGTCAGCCAGCAATGGGGTCTGGGCTTGAACCAGTGTGTATGAGTGGAGACCTTGCCGTCACCGCCTGTGTTGTTGCACCGGGTCGTCTGCCGGGTGAGCCAATCGGGGACTGGACGCGGAAACGCGAGCCACGGATCTGTGATCTTTGTCCGGACACTTCGGTGGCACCAAGGTTTCTCTGGGGCGGGGTTCCGCCAGGGCGGTGGCAGTTCATCGCACACCGCTTGATCCATATGGGTGGCAGGCACGACTCGGTCGTAGCCAGCATTGAGGAAACGGGTTCGACCTGAAACAACAAGGCAGGATGCGGCACGGTCGTGCAAAGAAAAACCCGCCATCAAAAAAGGTGGGCGGGAAGGTGTTCGCGCTTGATTACGGTCGGCTAATGGGTGACCCTATTTCAACGCCGCCGCAGACTGGGCAAGACGCGGAAAGCCGATCGGGCGAGGGGTATGAGTACACGGATTGGTATTTCTCGAAAAAGCAGCTTTGAAATGGTGCCCCCGTTTGGAGACGGGTCGGGTTGCATTGTCGCAAGGCAGGCGCAAATGGAGAGGCGATCGTCGCGGCGCAACCGGTCGCGGTGCGTTCGTCCGGTCCGACAGACGATGTCGAGGAGGATTTCTGGGGACGTGTTTCCGCCAGCAAGCATGTCCGCGACTTCGAGGATTACCTGTCGGCGTATCCGCAGGGTCGCCATGCGCCGGTGGCGCGACTGGAGATCAGGCGTCTGGGCGGCCCGATCGAACCGGCACGTATCGTTCCGGCAAACCCCGGCGTCATCGCCGGACCCGCGTCGATGGCCAGCGTTGCGGCGCCCGGGCCGGCCTATCCGATCAATGAGGACATCGCCAAGCTGATCGCCGGCTCGTGGTTCTTCCAGGAGGTGCCCGCCGGCCAGGGCGCCGCCCTGTCGCGCTCGGGCAGTCGCATCGTCAACAACACCGTGCCGGTGACGACGGACGGCAAGATGCAGCGGCTGCCGGGCAGCGACCAGTGCCGGGTCGAGCACACGACGCTGGCCGGGGAAGGCACCATGCTCAAGACCACGACGACCGGCCTCACCTGGGCAGGCTTCCTACCGTTGAGCCTGCGGTCGAGCCTGGGCAGCGAGCACACCGTCTCCGCCAACAACGTCATCAGGCTGGTCGGCATCGGCAAGATCGCCGGACAACCGTTCCCGCTGGTTGCCGGCAAAGCCTTCAGCCTCAGCGCTTTCTTCGAAAGCATCGACAGTTCCGGCCTTGCCACTCGCTACGGCCAGCAATGGAGCTGCCGTGTCGGTGCCACCATGCCGGCGAGCATGACTATCCCCGGCATGGCCGGCGAGCAGACGGAAGTGACGTGCCGCATGAATTACGTCGCGCTGAAGCTGTCGCCGCAGAAGCGGTCATGACCTGGTACAGCGCGGCGGGGTGCTTCATCCAGGATCCGACGCGCTGACGGGCAGGTCGCGGGTGTCGTGGATCCGTTCAGCCGCGCCGCAAACAGGACATTTCATGTTCATAGCTCCTTGACGGGCACAGTCAGCACATCATCAATGACCGTCAATGACCGTCAGCTTGAGGCACACATCGCCAGCCGACGTGCTGGGGCGTATGGCGCAGCTATTGGCTACCGGTTTGTACCCTCCGGGCCGATATCACCAACTCATTTCTCTGCCTTGCTCCACGAATCCTTCAGCGTCACGGTGCGGTTGAACACCGGCTCGCCCGGTTTCGAATCGACGCGGTCGGCGACGAAGTAGCCGTGGCGCTCGAACTGGAAGCGGTCTTCCGGCGCGGCGTCTCGCAGCGCGGGCTCCAGCTGCGCGCGGATGACTTGCACCGAGTCGGTGTTGAGGTCGTCGAGGAATTCGCCGCTTGCCTGCCCCGGCTGGGCGGCACTGAACAGGCGGTCGTATAAACGGATTTCGGCTTCATAGGCATGGGCGGCGGATAGCCAGTGGATGTTGCCTTTGACCTTGACCGAGTCGGCGCCGGGGGTGCCGGATTTGGTGTCTGGCAGATACTCGCAGTGCACTGCGGTGATGTTACCGTCAGCGTCGTGGTCAGCCCCGGTGCAGGTGACGACGTAGCCGTAGCGCAGCCGCACCGAGTTGCCCGGGAAGAGGCGGAAGTAGCCCTTGGACGGGCTTTCCATGAAGTCCTCGCGCTCGATCCACAATTCCCTTGAGAACGGCACCGCGCGCTTGCCCAGGTCGGGCTGCTGCGGGTGGTTGGGGGCGAAGCAGTCTTCCGACTGGCCCTCGGGGTAGTTGTC
>JBAQND010000091.1:0-20324 GCA_049303455.1 Thiobacillus sp. | reverse complement strand
AGCTGGGTGGGCCAGCCGTCGGCGGCCAGATCCAGCGCGTGCGCCGCGACCACGCCGAGCACGGCCAGCTGCGCCACCGCGAGGTCGAGGAAGATGATGCCGCGCGCCAGCACCCGGCGCCCCAGCGGGACGTGGGTGGCCAGCACCAGCAGGCCGACGATGAACGGCCACAGCAGGAGATCGAGCGGGGCCGGCGTCATGGCGCCGCTTTCAGCAGCTGCTCGATAGTGTCGTCGAACAGGCCGAACAGGTCGCCTGCGCGGGCGTTGCCGCCCACGGTGAAGGGCAGCGCCAGCGCCGGGATGCCGCTGCGCTGCGCCAGCCAGTCGGCCGGGCGCGGGCTCTGGTAGGCGGCGCGCAGCACGGCGCGGGCAGGCGTGGCCCGCAGTTGCGCCGCCACCCGGGCCAGATGGCCGACCGAGGGGTCGACGCCCGGTTTGGGTTCAAGCACCGCCACCTGCTTCAGCCCCAGCCAGTTTTCCAGATAGGGGAAGCCTGCGTGCTGCACGACCACGGGCATCCCCCGAAGCGGAGCGGCCTGCTGCTCCCAGCGTGCGATGGCGGCCTGCCAGCGGCTCGAAAAATCGGTCCAGCGCGCCTGGTAGGCCGCCGCCTGCGCGGGGTCGAGCTCGGCCATGCGGCGGGCGAGCGCCTCGCCGATGCGAGCGATGTTGCGCGGGTCGGTCTGGATATGCGGATTGCCGGAGGCGTGCACGTCGCCCGCCGACCGGTCGAGCACGGCGGGTTTCTCGAGCAGCGGCACCTGCTGGGCCGCCATGAACTGTCCCGGCTGTCCGGTCTGGATCGCCGCGTTGCCCGACTCGGCAATGACGACTGGCAGCCAGCCGATTTCCAGCTCGGCGCCGGTGCACACCAGCAGATCGGCGTTGCGCGCGCGGGCGATGAGCGAGGGCCTCGCTTCGATGCGGTGCGGGTCCTGCATGGCCGTGGTGGCGGTATAGATGCTGACATGCGCGCCGCCAATTTCCTTTACCAGCGAGCCCCACTCGGGTTCGCAGGCGAAGACTTTCAGCGCCGCGTGTGCTGCGCCCGGCACCAGGGTGGCAGCGGCCAGCAGGCCAACCAGGCCACGCAGGAACGGGGCTTTGAAAAGAGATGTTTTCATGTTGCGCTCCTCAGAATTTGTGCGCGCCGTGGCTGCCCAGGCTGTGGATGTACTGCACGTAGAACTGGTTTTCGTCGATGTCCTGCTGTGCCTCGTCGCGCGAGTATTGCAGTCGCAGGCGGGAGAATTCCGATGCGCTGTAATCGAGCATCAGGCTGTGCCGGCGCGGGTCGTAATCGGCGAGCGAAGCCAGGGTGGCCCCGGCATCCGCGCCGTTGAACACGACGTCGCCGCGGAACAGCTGGTCGTAGCGGTAACCCACGCGCCAGTGCGGCATGAATTGATAGATGCCTTGCGCGTAGACACCCGATTGGTCGGCCGAATAGGGGCCCGTGACGCCGCCGGTGCACAGGCTGGCATCCGCGCCGGCGTCGTCACAGGACAGCGCGCCTGATTCGCGGCGCTGGAAGTATTCGGCGGCGAACTTGAAATTCTGCTGCGTGGTATTGCCGTTCGGTGCCCACTTCCACACGAAGTCGGCGAGCCAGGTGCGGCTCTTGCCGGAGAAAGCGCCTGCCACGTCAACGTCGCCGAGGTCGCGGCCTTCGAAGGCGCGTTCCTGCGGCCTGGCGTGCAGATATGACAATCCGGCGCGCCAGCTGTGCGACGTGCCGACGTCGTTGCCGACGTGGCCGAACAACGAGAGGCTGGGGAAGCCGTTGCTGTCGCGTTCGGTGCTCGGGAAAGCGCCGCCGCGGCCGGCTTCCGCGCCGAATTCGAGGAAGGTGTCGGTCGGCGCCAGCCACTTCATTTGCAGGCCGTCCTGACCGTAGCCTTCTCCGAACAAGGCGTCGTAGACCAGGCTGTTGGTGGCGAAATCCCAGGCGTGGGGATGCTGTTCGTTCTGGTAGCCGATGCCGGAACGGAAGCGTCCGCCCTTGACTGACAGCCCATGCCCCAGGCTGGTGGTCTGGAACCAGGCTTCCTCGACTTCGACCGCTTCGTCGGCCAGCACGGCATTCAGGTAGCCGCGGAACCAGGGATCGATGCTGGCGGACAGCACCAGTTCGCTTTCGTCCACCGAGAACCCGCGTGACGGACCTTCCGCGCCAGAGGGTAGAAAGCCGGTGATGCCGCGGTCGGCGCGGTCTTCCAGATGCGCGTATTTGCCTTGCAGGATGAGCGAGACATCGGGGTTGAAGCTGGAACGGACGGGCGCGGTGTTTGCCTTGACCGCGGCGTCGGCGGTTTGGGCTTCGGTCTTTTGCAGCCGCGCTTCCAGCGCCAGGATGCGCGCCTCGTAGGCGGTTTTCAGTTCCTGCAATTCAGCACGCAGGGCGTCGAGTTGGGGGTCGGCATGAACCGGAAAGGCGGCCGCGAGTGCGGCCGCCAGCAGGGCGGGGCGTAACATGGTTGAGCTCCATCAAAAATGAGAACGCGGTCGGCAGGCCTGCGGGCCTCGACCGTCGGGTCCGGATTTCAGATGGCGGCAGGCGGGGCGCGGGCTTGCGCGTGGTCGAAGCAGGCGGTGACGAGCGGCGGCGCCGCTGCCGGCAGTTCGGTGTGGCCGGCGGTTTCGCGGGGCAGGCTGAACACGGTTGCCGGCGCGGCGCTGCCGAGGTTGGCCTGGGCGAGGCAGACTTCGCAGACCTTGTCTGGCAGCGCGCCATCGTGCGTATCCAGATGGCTCAACGCATGCGCGAACGCCGCCGCCTGACCGAACAGCAGGGTCAGCGCACACAGCCAGGGGAGCAGACGGCGCGGGAACATGGGGCGCATTTTACTTGCGCGGCTCGACCGGCGGCACCGGGTCGTAGCCGTGGTCGCAGCCTGGGCGGCAGCGCCCGATGCGCTTGGCGGCGAGCCAGCTGCCCTTGAGTGCGCCGTGTTTTTCGATCGCCTCCTTGCCGTATTCCGAGCAGGTCGGCAGGTAGCGGCACTGCCGGCCCAGCCAGGGCGAGAGCGCCAGCTGGTAGACGCGGATCAGGCCGACGAGCAGCTTTTGCGCGAGGTTCATGGCGCCGCGCCTGCCGGGCGCTTGTGGGCGGCGCCGGAAAAGTCGGTCAGCAGCTTGGCGACGAACGCGGGGTCGAGGTCGCGCACGATGAAGACGAAGCGGCTGCGGTGGTCGTCGTCCGGCCAGGCGTCGAGTTTCACCTCCGGATACAGCACGTGCTGCACGCCGTGCAACACCACCGGCAGGTCTTCGTCCTGCAGATTGACGATGGCCTTGAAGCGCAGCAGGTTTTCGGCGCGGAACGAGGTCAGCATGGACAGCGCCGACTGCAGGCCGTAGCGGTCGAGCGGGGCGTCGAGCACCACCGAGAAGGCCTGGATGCGGCTGTCGTGCAGGGCCGTTTGCGGCTTGCCGCCGAGGGTGCCGGCGCGGGCCGGCTGGTAGCGCTGCGGCTTCAGCCAGCGCGCGACTTCGAGCGAGCGGGTTTCGGCGTTCCACAGCCCCAGGTTCTGGATCGCCGCGGGATCAAGCTCGCCGTGCGTCACCGTCACGATGTCGGCGGCCGGGTTGAGCGCCGCCAGCCGCTCGCGCAGCGCAGCCACCGTTGCGGCGGGCGCGAGGTCGGTCTTGGTGAGTAGCAGCCGGTCGGCCACCGCCACCTGTTTGATGGCCTCGAAATGTTCGTCCAGCTGGCCCATGCCGAACAGGGCGTCGACCGTGGTCACCACGCCGTCGAGGCGGAAACGCGCCCGCACCCAGTTGTCGTGCAAGAGGTTGTCGAGCACCGGCGCCGGGTCGGCAATGCCGGTGGTTTCGATGATGACGCGTTCGAACGCCGGGATGTCGCCCTTCTGGCGAGCCATCCACAGGTTTTTCAGAGTTGGCGACAGGCTGCCGGAAATCGTGCAGCAGACGCAGCCGCCCGAGAGCAGCGCCAGCGGGCCGTCCATTTTCTGCAGCAACTGGTGGTCGAGCGCGACTTCGCCGAACTCGTTCATCAGGATTGCGGTGCGCGGCAGGGTGCGCACCAGGTGGTTCAACACGGTGGTTTTTCCGCTGCCCAGAAAGCCGGTGAGCAGGGTGATGGGAAGTGGCGCATCCATCCCGGGCACCTCGTCAAATATCAGGCGCGCAGCTTTTCCTGCATCTCGTGACGCTCCTGCGCCTCGATCGAGTATTCGGCGGTGGGGCGCGCCAGCAGGCGCGGCAGGCCGATGGGGTCGCCGGTTTCCTCGCACCAGCCGTACTCGCCGCTTTCGATCCGTTTCAGGGCAGCGTTGATTTTTTTCAGCTGCTTGCGTTCACGGTCGCGCACGCGCTGCTCCAGCATGTGCTCCTCTTCCATCGAGGCGCGGTCGTTGGGGTCGGCAAAGTTCTCGTTTTCCTTCAGGTGCTCACCGGTGTTGGCGGCATTGCTGAGCAGTTCGTCGCGCATGGCTTCAAGGCGGCTGCGAAAGAATGCCAGCTGGTCCGCATTCATGTAGGCGGACGCCGGCATTTTCAGCAGCGCGGCTTCGGTGAGGGGTTTGGATGAAGTGGGCATCGAGACGCTCCAAGAGTCGGAATAAGGGCTAATTCACCGCCCGGACGTGCCGGTGCGAAGGGGCGCAGTCTGAACGTCATGCGCCAAAGGTGCAAGCCCGGGCCTGGAACCGACGGTTCCAAGCGTGGCGGGTGCGCCATTCCGTCACCGATTGAACCATAATTAAGCTTGATCGCATGCTGCTTGCGATTGAACCCCATGTTTCGGGAGGTAAGCGATGAAAGCCATCGGGATCGGACTGCTGCTGTTGCTGGGCGGGTGTGCGGGGCTGGGGTCGCCGGACCCGGCGTCGCCCTATTATGTCTACACAACGGGTTGGACGGCGCAGCTCAATCGACCGCTGACGATCGAGCCGGGAAACGCCACGGTGCGCCTGCAATATGGCCGGGTCGTGCCGCGCAACGGCGTGCAGGAGCACGATCCATTCTGCGTGGTGGAGTTGAACACGGTAAGCGCCCAGCCGCAGACGCTGCAGCCCGGCCGCTTCGACGTGCTGCGGGTGACGCGCAGCGTGAGCCACATCGCCGCAGCGCCCTCGCTTATCGGGATTTCTTTTGGCGACGATGGCGGTGGCCCCTCCTTCCTTTATTACATGACCGAATTCCGCTTGCGGGATGCCGCACAGCCGGATCTTCGTGGCATGACCTGCGTCTGGGACCAGATGGCACCCGGCAACCGGGCGCTGATGCGCCATCTCACGCTGGCTGAAATCCAGTCGGCGCTGGGCGACTGGATGCGGCTGATCCCCCCGAGGGCGTATTGATGGCGCAATGGGGAAGCTATCAGGAGGCGGCGGAAGCCGTGATTGTCTGACGCTTATTTGACCAGGGCCAGGTGAGGGGCACGCGGGCGCTGCGCCGGGGCCGCCGCCTGCGTGACGGTAACGGGCTGCCAGTCGGGCAAGGCTTCCGGGCGATGGATATGGTAACCCTGCAGGAAGTCTACCCCCATGTCGCGCAGCAGGGCCGCCATCTCGGCGTCCTCCACCTGTTCGGCGACCGAATGCATGCCGAAGTCGCTCGCCAGCTTGGCAATCGAGCGCACGATGGCCTGGTCGCGGCGATCGTCCAGCATGCCGCGCACGAAGGCGCCGTCGATCTTGAGGAAGTCGGCCGGCAGATGCTTGAGATAGAAGAACGAGGAGGCATCGCGTCCGAAGTCGTCCAGCGCGAACTGGCAGCCGCGCTGGCGCAGCCCGTGAATCAGACGCTGTGCATCTTCCAGATTGACCACGGCGGCAGTTTCGGTGACCTCGAATCCCAACCGCTCGCCCGCCACCCCATAGTGGTCGAGCAGATAACAGACAGTGCCGAGGAAGGACTCGTCGGCCACGGTCTTGCCCGACAGGTTGATGAAGTACACCGCGTTATCGTCGGGCTGCGCCGCCAGATAGGACACCACGGCCTCCACCATCCAGCGGTCGAGGATGGGCGCCTGGCCGTAGCGTTCGAGCGCCGGCAGCAGCTTGGCCGGCCCCTCGATCACGCCATTGCGCTGCCAGCGGATCAGCACTTCGTAGTGCGGCTGGCCGCCGCTGGACGTCGGCTGAATCAGCTGGCGATAGGGCAGAAACTGATTGGCTTCGAGCGCTTGGGCGAAATCGGCGGCCCAGCCCATTTCCGCCTCCAGCCGACGGAAGCCGACCTCGTCCGCCTCGTACAGCATGACCCGCCCGCTGCCCTCCGACTTGGCGCGATAGCACGCCATGTCGGCCTGCACCATGAGTTCGCCCGCGGTAGTCGGCACCTGGGTGATGGGCGCGATGCCGGCGCAGGCGCCGAGCGTGAAGCGGCGCCCCTTGTGCTCGAAACGGAAGTCGCGGATGCGCTGCACCAGTTGCCGGCAGACCTCAATCGCTTCGGCAGGGTGCGTATCGAACAGGATGAGGCCGAATTCGTCGCCGCCCAGGCGGCCCAGGTAGGCCTGGTCGGACAGGGCTTCCTTCATGGTCTGCGCGATGTCGACCAGCAGGGCATCGCCCACCGAATGGCCGCAGGTATCGTTGACCAGCTTGAACTGGTCGAGATCGATGTAGCAGAACGCGTGCAGGTGTGCCTGATCGCGCGCGGTACGTTGGGCCCGTTCCAAGCGACCTTCCACGGCGCGGCGGTTCGGCAGATTGGTCAGGGGATCGTGGAAAGCCATTTCGCGCAGACTGTCGAGCAACTGCTTCTTCTCGGTTTCGTCGCGCAAGACATAAATGGCGCCCAAACCGCCGGGGCCGGTGAGCGGCGCGCAGCTGTAGCTGATGGCCAGGTGCTGGCCAAACCGGGTCTGCAGCTGGGCCGAGCCGGTCTGGCCGTGCAGCGCGGCGGCCGGCGACAGGAAACAGGCCGGCGCGTCGTCATTGCTCCGCTGATCGAGTTGCATCACCGCATTCAGCGGACTCAGCATGGCATCGTCGAGGGCGATGCCGAGCAGGTTTTCAGCGGCCGGGTTGAGATAAGTCACCTGGTTGCGCGGGTTGGCGACGATGACCGCGTCGTTGATCGACTGCAAGGTGACCTGCCAGCGAGCCTTCTCGTCGCTGAGCGCTGCCTCGTCCAGCTTGCGCTGCGTGGTGTCGAAATGGATCGACAGGTATTTTTGCGGCAGGCCGTCGTCGCCCTTGATCGGGATGATGGTCGTGGCCATCCAGAACAGCCGGCCGTCCTTGGCGCGATTGCAGATTTCGCCGCGCCAGGTGCGTCCGCTCGAGATGATTCCCCACAGGTCGTTGAAAAACGCGGCATCGTGTCCGCCGGAATTGACGATGCGGTGATTCTGGCCGATGAGCTCCTCATGTGTGTAACCGCTGATGCGGCAGAACAGATCGTTGGCGAAGGTGATGTTGCCGGCGACATCGGATTCGGACACGCCGGCCGTGCCGTCGAGCGCCTTCTGCTGTTCGTTGAGGTCGGTGAGCACCCGCTCCAGGGCTGAGCTCATGTGATTGAATGCGCGCGTGGTTTGCTGCAACTCGGGCGGACTGCTGGCGCGAATGGGGATGCGCGCGCTGTAATCCCCGGCTTCGATCCGGCGTGCGGTGGCGCGCAGCCGGGTGAGATCCTGCAGATTGATTTTCAGCAGCACATGGGTCAGCCAGCCGAGCAGGGCGAATGCGGCAGCGAGCAGCATGAACAGGCGGGTGCCGAGATGCCAGAGAAAGTCTTCATAGGCATGGGCAGATGGCTGGATCACCAGGCTGCCGTAGGAGATGCCGCCGATGACGAGGGAGGCCTGCATGACCGGAATCGACAAGTCGGTCAGCGCGGCAAACCAGGCGGGACGGCCGGCACGGTGCGCAGGCGCCTCCTCGCGCAGGACATAGCCATTGGGCGCGGTGTATTCCACGTAGCGCAGGTTGCCTTGGGCAATCGGGTTTTTCAGCTGCGCCTGCAAGGCAATGTAATCGCCCACGATCGCCGAGTCGGCCACCGTCTGCGACAGCACCGCAAGCTGCGCCGATGCCTGCGCGCGCAATGCGGCGTCGGCGTTCTGGCGGGCGATGTGCAGCGCCTGCTGCCCCGCCACGGCGAACACCGCAATCAGGATCAGCAGGAGCGTGCCCATGACGCGAGCTTGGGTGCTCGGATGGGCCAGCCGCAGGCCTGGCACCAGGCGGGTATACAGGGAAGAAAGACGATCGCGCATAGGCAATGAATCGGCGGCACGTGCCGTTTCTGAAGCGGGCGCAACACCAGCGCGTCAGCTTGAGTGATGGCTCATATTCCGGGGTGGGGCGGTCAGTCTTTCTTGCGCGCGCGCGGGTGCGCCTGGTCGTAGACCTTGGCGAGGTGCTGCCAGTCGAGGTGGGTGTAGACCTGGGTGGTGCTGATGCTGGCGTGGCCGAGCATTTCCTGCACCGCGCGCAGGTCGCCGGACGACTGCAGGACGTGGGTGGCGAACGCGTGGCGCAGCATGTGCGGGTGCACGTGCTGGCCGAGCCCCGCCTGCCGCGCCCAGCGGTCGAGCCGTAGCTGCACGCTGCGCGGGGTCAGGCGGCTGCCGCGCTGGCTGATGAACAGCGCGGCGCTGCCGTCGCGCGTACCGTCCCTGCGGGACATCAGGGCCAGGCGCTGCGGCAGCCAGGCCGTGACGGCGTCGAGCGCCTGCCGCCCCACCGGCACGACGCGGGTTTTGCGGCCTTTGCCGGTGACCTGTGCTTCGCCCGTTTGCAGGTTGAGGTCGTCGAGATCGAGCCCGGTCAGTTCCGACAGGCGCAGGCCGGACGAATAGAACAGCTCGAACATGGCGCGGTCGCGCGCGGCCAGGGCGTCGTCGTCATCGGCGCGGCCGCCGAGCAGCTGGGCGCAGGCGTCGGGCGACAGGATGTCCGGCAGGGCCTTGGCCGCCTTGGGCGGGCGCAGGCCGATGCACGGGTTGCGGAGGTAGCCGAGGCGGCGGCAGGCGAAGACATAGAAGCCGCGCCAGCTCGACAGTTGGCGCGCCACGCTGGCGGCCGCCAGGCCCTGGCTGCGCAGCTTGACGATGGCGCCGCGGATGTCGCCGACTTCGAGCTCGGCCAGCGCCTTGCCGGCGGTCAGTCTGGAGAGGTTCGCCAGATCGCGCTGGCAGGCGGAGACCGTATGCGGCGACAGCCGCCGTTCGGCGGCGAGGTGTTGCAGATATTGAGCGACCGCGCTCACCGATGCATTTACGCCTGCATCCGCGTCAGCGCGGCGCCGATCAGCTGGCCCAGCCGTTCCAGATACAGCGTGCCCATGCTGGGGTAGAAGCGCTTGTCCTCTTCCGACGCCAGCACCAGCAGGCCGATCGGCGCGGCGGCGGGCGTGGGGCGCAGGGGAATGCAGGCAAACGCGCGCAGGTGCGGCGACACTTCGCCGAACCATTCGTCGGCCTCGTTCACCGCGAGCGCGCCGCACACCGGCTGCGCCATCGCGGCCACGCTGTCGCGCACGGCCTGCGATACCGGGTCGGTCAGGCTGGATGTGGCGTCCGCCGGCAGATTCCAGGCCCTCAGCGCGTGGTGCGGCACCGCAAAGCCCTCGCGCAGGTGGAGCGCCAGCGCCGCGACGAGGTCCAGCGGCGTGCGCGCGGCCAGCAGCGCCAGCGTCAGCGCGTGCAGCTTCTCCGAGATGCCGTCGTTTTCCTCGCCGAACTGGATCAGCTCGGCCAGCTTGTTCTCCAGCATCCGCACCTTGTCGCGCATCGCAATCAGCTGGCGCTCGCTCATCGACACCGCGTGGGTGCCGTGCGGATGCGGGATGTGCAGCTCCGCCAGCAGGGTGGGGAAGTCGTTGAAGAAATTGGGATGCCGGGTCAGAAACTCGGCGATATGTTCGGGTTGCAGGTCCATTAGAGTTCGATCTCCCCTTCAAATACGGTTTCAGCCGGCCCGGTCATGTAAACCGGCTGGTCCTTGCCTGCCCACTCGATGATGAGGTCGCCGCCGCGGGTGTGCACGCTGACCGGGCTGGTGAGCCAGCCCTGGCGGATGCCGGCGACCGCGGCGGCGCAGGCGCCGGTGCCGCAGGCCAGCGTCTCGCCGACGCCGCGCTCATAGACGCGCAGGCGGATGTCGTGCGGGGTCAGCACCTGCATGAAGCCGGCGTTGACCCGCTGCGGGAATCGCGAATGCGATTCGATGGCGGGCCCGAGGATGTCCACCGGCGCGCTGTCGAGGTCGTTCACCCGCAGCACCGCGTGCGGATTGCCCATCGACAGCACCGCGATCTCAAGCACGTGCTGGCCGACCTTGAGCGGATAGCTCAAGGTCTCGGCCTCGGCAGCGAACGGAATCTCGGCCGGCGCAAAGCGCGGCACCCCCATGTTCACCCGCACCAGGCCGCTGTCGAGCAGGCGGGGTTCGATCACGCTGGCGGCGGTTTCCACGCGGATCGCGGTCTTGTCGGTGAGGCCATGGTCATGCACGAAGCGCACGAAGCAGCGCGCGCCGTTGCCGCACTGCGCCACCTCGCCGCCGTCGGCATTGAAGATGCGGTAGCGGAAGTCGACGTCGTCGCGCGTGGGCGCCTCGACCAGCAGGATCTGGTCGCAGCCGACGCCGAAGTGGCGGTCGGCAATGCGGCGGCATTGCTCGGGGGTGAGCGCGACGGTCTGGCTGATGCCGTCGAACACGACGAAGTCGTTACCGAGGCCGTGCATTTTGGTGAACTTGAGTTTCATTTTGTTAAAACCGTTTAACCACAGAGGCACGGAGCCACAGAGAAAAATAGAGAACGCTGTGTCCCAAAGGATACCGTCCCTGCGGGACAAGTCTCTGTGCCTCTGTGCCTCTGTGGTGAATGAATTGTTGTTTGTATGATCATTCAGTTTTAAGCCTGACGTAATCCTTCAAGATGCAGCGGTCCATCACCACCGTCATGCCGCCGGCCTGCGCCGCGCGCGCGGCGGTGTCGACAACGATGCCTTCCTGGATCCAGATTGCCGGCAAGTGTAGCGCCAGGCATTGGTCGACGATAGCCGGCACGTGCTCGGCGGCGCGAAACACATCGACCAGATCGACCGCAAAGGGGATGTCGGCGAGGCTTGCGTAGGCCTTTTCGCCCAGCACCGCGTCCACCAGCGGGCGCACCGGGACGATGCGGTAGCCGTAATGCTGCATCGCCTGCGCCACGCGGTAGCTCGGGCGCGCGGGCTGCGGCGACAGGCCGACCACGGCGATGGTCTTGACGCTTTCCAGCAGGGCGCGCAGGGCGTCGTCGTCCGGGTTCGCGAAAGTCACAGCATGCGCTCCATCACATGGTCATCCATCACGAATCCGCCGCCGAGTTCGAACACGCGCGATTCGACGATGCGGAAGCCGTATTTTTCATAGGCGGCGATCGCCCGCGTGTTGCCGCGATTGACCTGCAGCCACAGGCGGTGAACCTGCTGCCGGCGCGCCCAGTCCTCGACCGTTTTTGCCAGCGCGGCGCCGAGGCCGCGGCGCTGGCGACCGGGGTGCACATAGAGCTTGTCGAGCTTGCAGCCCGACTCGTCGAGGAGGGCGTGGACAAAGCCGGCCAGCGCGTGGTCCTGCTTCGCCACCCACCAGCCCTGGTGCGGGTCGCCCAGCTGTTCGCGGATGCGCTGCGGCGCATAGCGGTCGGCCAGCATGGCATCGATCTGCGCCTGTGGAATCAGCGCCGGGTAAGTGGCCTGCCACACGCTGCGCGCCAGCGCGCTGACAGCGTCGACGTCGGCTGCCGCCAGCGGCTGCACGCTGGGTGGTGCTTCATTCATAGAGGCTGGGTTCGCCCACCGGCCGGGTCTTGAAGCGGCGGTGCAGCCACAGGTACTGCGGCGGCATTTCGCGGACGCGCGCCTCGATGAAGGCGTTCATGCGCGCGACGTCGGCTTCCAGGTCGCCGCTTGGATAGTTTTCCCAGGGCGGGTAGAACCGCACCGCGTAACCGCGCCCCCACGGCAACTGGCGCGTGACGACCGGGACGATCTGGGCATCGGTGAGCTTGGCCAGGCGCGGTAGCGCCGACAGGGTGGCCGCGGGCACACCGAAGAAAGGCACGAACACGGCGTTCTGCCTGCCCTGATCCTGGTCCGGCAGGTAGTAGAACGGCAGGCGGTCCTTCAGCGCCCTCAGCACGGGCTTGATGCCGTCCGACTTGGCGATCAGGGTCGGTGAGGAAAAGCGCGAGCGCCCGTGCAGCATCATTTTGTCGGCGACCGGGTTTTTGGCCGTGGCATACATGGATGCAGCGGTGAAATCCAGCGTCAGCCGTGTCCCCCCCATGTCGAGCCCGACGAAATGTGGCGCCAGCCAGATCACCGGGCGCACGCCGTCGCCCAGCGCGGCCTCGGGGTTGTCGATGCGGATCAGGCGGCGCAGCCGCGCTTCCGACCCCCACCACAATACGCCGTGTTCCAGCGCCGCGCGCGTCGAAGCCTGGAAGGTCTGCCGCAGCCAGCGGCGGCGCAGGGATTCTGGCGCATCGGGAAAACACAGGGCCAGATTGGTGGCAACAATGCGGCGCCGTTTGCCTGGCTTCATCGCCAGCAGCCAGCCGGCGGCATTGCCCAGCGCAGCCTGCAGCGGCAGCGGCAGCCAGTGCAGCAGCCACAGGAAAGCCACGCCGAGCCAGGCCGGCAGCAGCGAGAGATGAAACAGCGGGCCGGTGTCGGCGGGCTTCATGCTTGCGGCGGATCGTCCGGATGCGCGACTCCGCCGGGGCGCTTGTGGCGGTTGTAGTTCCACATGTATTGCGCGGGAAAACGGCGCACCACCTCTTCCACCCCCTGGTTGATGCGCGCGGCTGCCACAGCCTTGTCCGCCGGCAGGGTTTCGCCGAGCGGCATCACGTGGAGGTGATAACCGCGCCCCCAGCTCAGCCGCTCGGCGGCGACGAAGAACCCCGCCGCCCCGGTCTTGCGCTGCAGGCTGGCGACCAGCGTCGGGGTGTAGGCGGGGCGGCCGAAGAACGATGCCCATACGCCGTCGCCGCCAGTCGCCACCTGGTCGGGCAGGATGCCGATGGCCTCATGGCGCTTCAACGCGGCGAGCAGGGCGCGCACACCCGACAGATCGGTGGGCACCAGCGTTGCCTGACCGCGCCGGCGGCCGGTCAGCATCAACTGGTCGAGAAATGCTTGGCGCGGTGGTTTGTACATGGCGGTGAACGGGTGCCGCGCGGCGTAATAGAGGTTGATGATCTCGAAACAGCCGATGTGCGGCGCGATGACGATCACCCCCTTGCCGGCGGCGCGCGCGGCGTCGATCTGTTCCCAGCCAGACGTGCCCCTGACCAGTTTCAGGGCCTTGTCGTACGGGCGCAGCCAGACTGCCAGCAACTCGATGATGGCCTTGCCGGACTCGCCGATGGCCTGGCGCAGCAGGCGCCGGCAATCGGCGCCGGGCGTGCACAGGCCGCTGTCGAGCAGGTTGTTGCGCGTGCGTGCGGAATGGCGGCTTGGCGCCCAGTAGATCAGCCAGCCCAAGCCAATCCCCAAACCATGCAGCACGGGCAGCGGCAGGCGGGCCAGCAGTTTCAGGAGGCGCATCACGCGGGATTGACGGCCAGGGTGGTGGCGCGGCACAATGCCGGACCGGATGTTCCAGACATCCGGGTTTGAGCCGCCGCGTTAATCATGACAACTTGCGGGCGGGATACAAATACAGCTAAAGCGTCGCCGCTCTGTTTGTCCCCCGAGCCGGTTGCGCAGTCAGTAACCGGGACAACAGGAGCAGTCATGCAAAAGGATTTCATTTTTACGTCTGAATCGGTGTCCGAAGGGCATCCCGACAAGATGGCGGACCAAGTGTCGGACGCGGTGCTCGACGCGATTCTAACCCAGGACAAACATGCTCGCGTGGCGTGCGAGACGCTCTTGACCACCGGTCTGTGCGTCATCGCCGGCGAAATCACCACCTCGGCGGTGGTCGATTTCAACCAGGTCGCGCGCCAGACCATCAAGCGCATCGGCTACGACTCTTCCGAGGTCGGCTTCGACTACAACACCTGCGCGGTGATGGTCACTGTCGGCAAGCAGTCGCCCGATATCGCACAGGGCGTGAACGAGGGCGAGGGCATGTTCCTCGACCAGGGCGCCGGCGACCAGGGCCTGATGTTCGGCTACGCCTGCAACGAAACCGCGGTGCTGATGCCGATGCCGATCCACCTCGCGCACCGGCTGACCGAGCGCCAGTCCGAACTGCGCAAGGACGGCCGCCTGCCGTGGCTGCGCCCGGACGCCAAGTCGCAGGTGTCGATCCGCTACGTCGACGGCAAGCCGCATTCGATCGATACCATCGTGCTGTCGACCCAGCATCATCCCGAGGTCTCGCACGCCGTGCTGACCGAGGCGGTGATCGAGGAAATCATCAAGCCGGTGGTGCCGAAAGGCATGCTGACCGCCGACACACGCTATCTGGTCAACCCCACCGGACGCTTCGTGGTGGGCGGGCCGATGGGCGACGCCGGCCTCACCGGCCGCAAGATCATTGTCGACACCTACGGCGGCGCGGCCCCGCACGGCGGCGGCGCGTTCTCCGGCAAGGACCCGTCCAAGGTCGACCGTTCGGCGTCCTACGCCGGGCGCTACGTGGCGAAAAACGTTGTCGCCGCCGGGCTGGCCGACAAGTGCCTGGTGCAGGTCTCCTACGCCATCGGCGTCGCCAAGCCGACTTCGATGATGGTCGACACCTTCGGCACCAACAAGATACCCGAAGCCAAGATCGTCGAGTTGATCGAGCGCCATTTCGATCTGCGCCCCAAAGGCATCATCCAGATGCTCGACCTTTTGCGGCCGATTTATACCCGCACCGCGAGCTACGGCCACTTCGGCCGCGACGAGCCCGACTTCACCTGGGAAGTGACCGACAAGGCGGCCGAACTCAAGGCCGCCGCCGGGCTGTAACACCATGCTGATGCAGGCGTTGATGTTCGTGCTCGGGCTGGCGGCGCTGGTCGTCGGCGCCGAGGCCATGGTCCGCGGCGCCTCGCGGCTGGCGGTGTCGTGGGGTATCTCGCCGCTGGTGGTGGGGCTCACCGTGGTCGCGTTCGGCACCAGCGCGCCGGAAATGGCGGTGTCGGTCGGCGCCGCGCTGTCCGGCACGTCCGATCTGGCGATCGGCAACGTCGTCGGCAGCAACATCGCCAACATTCTGCTGATCCTGGGGGTTTCCGCGCTGGTGGCGCCGCTGCTGGTGCACGCGCAGATCATCCGCCAGGAAGTGCCGGTCATGATCGGCGCGACCTTGCTGGTGGTGGTGATGGCGCTGGACGGCGGCATCAGCCGCGTCGAGGCGGGCCTGCTGTTCGCCCTGGTGATGGCCTACACCGTGTTTCTCGTCGTGCAGTCGCGGCGTGCCTCAAAAGATGACGAGACTGAATTCGCCGGCGAAATCCCGACCAGCCAGTGGGACCGCCACTGGAGCGTGCAGGCTGCGCTGGTGCTCGGCGGCCTGGCCTTGCTGGTGCTGGGCGCAGACTGGCTGGTGGGTGCGGCGGTGGTGTTTGCCAAGTACTTTGGGGTGAGCGACCTCGTTGTCGGCCTCACCGTGGTGGCCATCGGCACCTCGATGCCGGAGATCGCCACCTCGCTCATCGCAGCCTTGCGCGGTCAGCGCGACATCGCGGTGGGCAACGTCATCGGCAGCAACATCTTCAACCTGCTGGCGGTGCTGGGCGCGGCCGGGATGGCCTCGACGGGAGGGCTCAATGTGCCGGAGGCGGCGCGCAATTTCGACCTGTGGGTGATGCTGGCGGTTGCCTTTGCCTGCCTGCCGATCCTGCTCACCGGGCGTGAGATCGCGCGCTGGGAAGGCGTGGTATTCCTTGGTTACTATGCCGCCTATTTGCTGTATCTGGTGCTTGCGGCGCAGCAGCACGACAGCCTGCCGGCGTATTCCGGCATCATGCTGAGCTATGTCATGCCGCTCACCGTGGTCACGCTGGCGGTCAGTTTCCTGCGGCGGCGTCCTGCCGGCTAGGCTATAATCCGTTTTCCGAGGAGCGCTGCGAGGCAGATTCGTCTGTCCCCAGGCTCGGAAAGGCAACAACCGCGCTCACCTATTTTCTCAACCCTGCCGGGTTTGGGACGTTGGGTGAGCGATACCGTCGCCAGTCTGAGTTTAACCAGACCCTCCGCCCTCCCGGCCACATGCAACGGAGCTTTACATGAACGCTGTGGCTAACAAGCAATTCACCGATTACGTTGTTGCCGATATGTCGCTTGCCGACTGGGGCCGCAAGGAAATCCGCATCGCCGAAACCGAAATGCCCGGCCTGATGGCCATCCGCGACGAATTCGCCGCGGCGCAGCCGCTGAAGGGCGCACGCATCACCGGTTCGCTGCACATGACGATCCAGACCGCGGTGCTGATCCAGACGCTGACCGCGCTCGGCGCCGAAGTGCGCTGGGCCTCGTGCAATATCTTCTCCACCCAAGACCACGCCGCCGCCGCGATTGCCGCCGACGACGTGCCGGTGTTCGCGGTCAAGGGCGAATCGCTGGAAGACTACTGGGACTACACCCACCGCATCTTCGAATGGAGCGACGGCGGCTATTCGAACATGATCCTCGACGACGGCGGTGACGCCACCCTGCTGCTGCATCTGGGCGCGCGCGCCGAGCAGGACCTCTCGGTGGTGGCCAAGCCCACCAGCGAGGAGGAAGAGGTGCTCTACGCGGCGATCAAGGCCAAGCTGGCAACGGATCCGGCCTGGTATTCGGTGCGTCTGGCCGCCGTCAAGGGTGTGACCGAGGAAACCACTACCGGGGTGCATCGCCTGTACCAGATGCACGCGCGCGGCGAACTCAAGTTCCCGGCGATCAACGTCAACGATTCGGTCACCAAGTCCAAGTTCGACAACCTGTACGGCTGCCGCGAATCGCTGGTCGACGGCATCAAGCGCGCCACCGACGTGATGATCGCCGGCAAGGTCGCCGTGGTCGCCGGCTACGGCGACGTCGGCAAGGGTAGCGCTCAGGCGCTGCGTGCCCTGTTGGCCCAAGTGTGGGTGACCGAGGTCGACCCGATCTGCGCGCTGCAGGCGGCGATGGAAGGCTACCGCGTGGTGACCATGGAATACGCTGCCGACAAGGCCGACATCTTCGTCACCGCCACCGGCAACTTCCACGTCATCACCCACGACCACATGGTGAAGATGAAGGACCAGGCCATCGTCTGCAACATCGGCCACTTCGACAACGAGATCGACGTCGCCGGCATCGAAGGCTACCAGTGGGAAGAAATCAAGCCGCAGGTCGACCACGTCATCTTCCCGGACGGCAAGCGCATCATTCTCCTGGCCAAGGGCCGTCTGGTGAACCTCGGCTGCGCCACCGGCCATCCCAGCTACGTGATGAGCTCCAGCTTCGCCAACCAGACCATCGCCCAGATCGAGCTGTGGCAGGAACGTGATTCCGGCAAGTACCCGGTCGGCGTCTACACCCTGCCCAAGCATCTCGACGAGAAGGTCGCGCGCCTGCAACTGAAGAAGCTCAACGCGCAACTGTCCGAACTGACCGACCAGCAGGCCGCCTATATCGGCGTGCCCAAGACCGGTCCGTACAAGGCCGAGCAGTATCGCTATTGATTAACTTCAACTGAAGGAGCGCGCCATGCGTCTGTTGCTGCTGTGGATACTGAATGCCATCGCCCTGCTGGCGGTGACCTGGCTGCTGCCTTCGATCGAGGTGTCGGGCTTTGGCGCGGCGCTCATCGCCGCGCTGGTGCTGGGTTTCATCAATACGCTGGTGCGCCCGGTGCTGGCGATCCTCACCTTGCCGATCACGGTGCTGACGCTGGGGATTTTTTATCTGGTGCTGAACGGCCTGCTGTTCTGGCTGGCCAGCGCGCTGCTGCCCGGATTCCACGTCGAAGGCTTTGTTTCGGCGATGGTCGGCGCGATCCTCTACGGCGTCATCGCCTGGGCACTGTCCGCGCTCATCCCCAATCAAAAAGGTTGAAGCATGACCGAACGTACATTCAGCTTCGAGTTCTTCCCGCCCAAGACGGCGGAGGGCGCCGAAAAACTGCGTGCAACCAGAAAACAGCTGGCGCAGCTCAACCCCAAGTTCTTCTCCGTCACCTTCGGCGCCGGCGGTTCCACCCGCGACCGCACGCTGGAAACCGTGCGCGAAATCCAGGCCGACGGCAGTGAAGCCGCGCCGCACCTGTCGTGCATCGGCTCGACCGAGGAGAGTATCCGCGAGATCCTCACCGAATACAAAAGCCAGGGCATCCGCCACCTGGTCGCGCTGCGCGGCGATCTGCCGTCGGGCAGCATGGACGCCGGCGCGTTCAACTACGCCAACGAACTGGTGGACTTCATCCGCCGCGAAACCGGCGACTGGTTCGAGATCGAGGTCGCCGCCTATCCGGAAATTCACCCGCAGGCGCGCTCCTACACGGAGGATCTGGCCAACTTCAAGCGCAAGGTCGACGCCGGCGCGAATGCAGCGATCACGCAGTATTTCTTCAATGCCGACGCCTACTTCAACTTCGTCGAAGATGCGCGCGCCCTCGGCGTCAGCATTCCCATCGTTCCCGGCATCATGCCGATCGGCAACTACGTGCAACTGGCACGCTTCTCCGACGCCTGCGGCGCGGAAATCCCGCGCTGGCTGAGGAAAAAGCTGGAAACCTACGGCGACGACCTGCCTTCCCTGCGCGCCTTCGGGCTGGACGTGGTGACCGACCTGTGCGACCGCCTGCTCGCCGGCGGCGCTCCGGGGCTGCACTTTTACACCATGAACCAGGCCGGGCCGTCCACCACGATCTGGCAACGGCTGGGCTTGTCCTGATCGGCTGCCGCCTCTTGCGGGGCGGCGCGGCCCGGCCGGAAATCGAGACTCGGGGCAAGCAGGTCTTCAGGGCCGCCAAGCAGCACTCGATCGGCATCTTTCCGTAATTATCAAATATCCCATCAAACCGATGCGCCCGCACGCGCATCGCCATTGCATTCGGGTTTTATACGGTGCCTGGCGAGCCCGGAGATCGGGAAGCCAAAACGGTATGGCTGGGTGTCGGAAAATTTTACAACTCGAATCGAGGTCGCTTGCATTTTTCCATGTCAAGCCGTGTTAATGGTACCTAGTCGATTGTTAACAAAGGAAATTTTGTTGTTGCTGATTTTGTGGCACAAGTCATGCTTAAAAATTTAGCATGGGTAGAACAGATTGTTTTTGGTCAAGTTTTACTTTGTTTGTTTTTGCTGTAGCCATTGATTCAATCAACCAACTTTTTAAAAGGGGATGGAAAATGAAAAAATTGCTTCTTGCTGCTAGCTTGGCTGCTTTGTACGGCACTGCCGGTACGGCTCTGGCGACACCCTTGCCATCTGGATGGACTTGCACGGGTAATTGCGGCACGCTTGGCCCGGATGGGGTAGTGACTGCGGCGGCAGGTTACCCCGATTACGGCTGGGTCTCCACTTTGGGTGGCATTTCTGGCAACCACCTCGATCTGCCCGGTTCCGACACCAATGGATCGACCGCCATCTCCCCCTTGTTTGCCGCCTCCGCGGGCGACGAGCTCGAATTCAACTTTAATTTCGTGACTTCCGACGGCGCCGGTTATGCCGACTACGGTTGGGCACGTCTGCTCGATTCGTCGTCCTCGGTTGTCGCCCTGCTGTTCACGGCAAGGACGACCCCCGGTGGCAATAGCGTCCCGGGGTTCGGCATGCCCGCCATCGACGCCACCATCACCCCTGCCACGGTGACTGTTGTTCCAGGCGGGCCAGTCTGGTCGCCCCTGGGGGCATCTTCGGGAACTTGCTACAGCACTGGCTGCGGCTATACGGGTTGGGTCAATGCGACCTACGATATCCTGGCCTCGGGCAACTACTATCTTGAGTTCGGGGCCGCAAACTGGTTGGATACGGCCTACCAAACAGGAATGGCCTTTGCCGGCTCCACCATTGCCGGCGTGCCTATCGATAACGGTACCATCCCCGAGCCCGCATCGCTGGCGCTGCTGGGCATCGGTCTCGCCGGTCTGGGTGCCATGCGCCGCAAGCAGCGCGCCTGACCTCTCCACTTCAGGATAAAAAACGGCGGCTTCGAGCCGCCGTTTTTTATCCGGGTCAACCGCGTTCGCCTGACCCTTCCCCTCATATCTGGATGTTTCCGCTCACATCACGCGCGCCTTGATGCGGGCGATGGCGCGTTCGGAGAACGATACCGGCGACAGGGCCGGGGTGCACGACAGGCATTTCTGGCTGCCGGCATACGCCGCGTCGCCTTACTGGTCGAGGTGCTTGTTCAGCAAGGCTGACCGGCGGGAGCGGCTGCACCGACCAAAGCAAACGCGGCAAGCCGCCGCGCTGAACGGCACGCCCGGGAAATCA
>JBAQND010000090.1:0-44478 GCA_049303455.1 Thiobacillus sp. | reverse complement strand
GTCGGATTCCTACCCTGGTGGCCCGCCAATCCCTATCAGATTCTGCTCAAGCAGGAATTGAACAAATTGGGCGTGCGTGTCATCGGCAATCCCCCCCTGAGCCTGCTGCGCCTGCTGATCGGCCGTGATGGTCTGGACGTGGTGCATGTGCACTGGCCACACGGCACCTACAAGACAACGCTGCAGTTTCTGCATGTGCTGTTTGTGCTCATTGCCTATCGGATTCTGAAGAACAATGTCGTGTGGACGGTGCACGAACTGGATGCGTATGAATCCCGCCACCCACGCAGGGACGCTTGGTTTCGGGCCGTTGTGATGAAGTTGAGCCGTCGCCTGATCGTGCATGGGGAGCACACGCGGCAGGTGTTGATCGAACACCATGATTATCGACGCCCCATCGATGTGGCACGGCATCCTTCCTACATCGGCTGGTATAAGGATGAGGTTACCCGGGAGCAGGCCCGGGCCAAACTCGGTTTGCCTGATGACGCACGGGTTTATCTCTACTTTGGCTACATCAAGCCCTACAAGGGTGTAGAAGACCTGATCCAGGCCTTCGGCCAGATAAGCGTTGACGGGGCCATTCTGCTGATCGCGGGGAAACCTCTGGATGAGGCTATCAAGCAGGAAGTGGAATCGATGGCAGCGGCCGACAGCCGCGTGCGAACGTTCCTGGGCTACATTGCCGACGACGACATCCAGGATTTTTTCCGGTCGTCCGATGTGGTGGTATTTCCATTCAAGAATACCCAGACCAGCGGTTCACTGATGCTGGCCATGAGCTATGGCTGTCCGATCATCGCCCCTCGTATCGCCACCCTGCCCGAATACGTGGACAGCAGCTGTGGCATCCTGTTTGACCCTGACCTGCCTGGCGATCTGATCCGGGCGATGGATAATGCTTCACGAACGCCGCTCGAAGAGATGGCGCACAATGCGCGCCAGCGTGCCGAATCGTTGAGCTGGTCTGACATGGCGAATGTGCATCTCAATGTTTACAAGCCTATTCAGGAGCGCACATGACGCTGGCCGTGTCGTTGACCCGCCGCTTGCTTGGCAGCACCACTGTTGACCACGGGCCGGTCGCTCTCATGTACCACTCGGTCAATCCCGGCAAGAACAAGCCTCGTTGGCCTTGGGCCGTATCCATGCAGCAGTTTCGTGATCAGCTCGATTATCTGGCTGCAGGGGGTTACGCTACTCCCACGATCAATGAACTTTTCGCTGTCCCCAAGCGATGGGCGACGCGCACGGCCATCATTACATTTGACGACGGTTATGTAGACAATCTCGAAGCATGCGAGGAACTGCAAAAGCGCGGAATGCGGGCCACCTGGTTTGTCGTTACCGGCTCCATTGGCCGGGAACCTGGATGGGCAGATGAAGGCCGCCCTGGGGGGCGCCTGCTTGATGGGATTGAATTGCGCACCATGCAGGAAGCTGGCATGGAAATCGGCTCCCACACGGTGAGCCATCAACGTCTACCCAACCTGGATGGCCTAAGACTGCAAAGTGAACTGGCCGACTCGAAGCTTGCCCTGGAGGATGTGCTGGGCCGCGAAGTGACCAGCTTTGCCTACCCCTACGGAGACTGGAATGAGCATTGCGAAACCGCAGTGCGCGCAGCCGGCTATCATGCCGCCTGCACCACCCAAACTGGCTGGGCAATGCGTGACGACAATCCCTTTCGACTGCGGCGGCTCACCATATACAACGAGGATGCCGGCAGCCTCTTTGTGCGCAAGCTGGCTTTTGCCCGTCATGATGTGCGGTGGCCAGAACTGGCGGACTACTGGGGTAGCCGAATGCGAGCTAAGCTGACAGGGCGTCCATGAACGAATCTTCACCAGACGTTTCGATCATCATGCCCTGCCATAACGCGGCGGCACATTTACCCGTCAGCGTCGGCAGCGTACTGGCCCAGACGTGCGCCGACTGGGAAATGATCGCGGTTGATGACGGCTCCAGTGACGGCACACTGGCTTGGCTGCAGGCGCAGACGGACACGCGGATTCGCGTGTCCACTCAAGCCAATCAAGGCGTCAGCACAGCACGCAATGCCGGACTGGCCGTCGCACGCGGCCGTTATGTTGCGTTTCTGGATGCTGACGACACCTGGGCGCCCACCTTTCTCGAAAAAATGCTCAGGGCATTGCAGTCCCGCCCCGATGCTGTACTAGCCTACTGCGGCTGGCAGAACGTGGGGCTACCGGGTGGTCGCGGCGATCCCTTTGTGCCGCCGGATTACGAGAACGCCAACAAGCTCGAAACGCTGTTTTCCGGCTGCCGCTGGCCGATTCATGCCGCCCTCGTCAAGCGTCGGGCGGTAATGGCTGCGAACGGTTTTGACCCTGGGTTGAAGAATGCCGAGGATTACGCACTATGGCTGCGTGTCGCAACGGTCGCGCCGATCGTCCAGGTGCCTGAGGTGCTGGCCTTCTATCACTTTCACGGCGGCGAGCAAGCGTCTGGCAATCGCGCCCGGGCCGCGCTGCAGCACTGGCAGGCGCAACAGGCATACCTCGCCACCCATCCGGCGTTGGGCAGCGCAATCAGTCCTTCACGCATCCGCCAGTTGACCTTGGGAGAATTACTCAAACGCGGGTACGCCTGCTACTGGCAACGCGACCTGCCCGCCGCACGCCAGATCTTTCGCGCCGTAATGAAACAAGGCTATGGCACACTTGCCGACTGGAAGTATATGCTGCCCGCCTGGTTGCCTGAATCCTGGCACCGGAGACTCATCGGGTTGCGTGACAAAAAAACACAGACAACCGATGGACTGCCTTGACACCGACCTGATCGCCGACACAGTGCCTGGCTACAACGCCACTCCCTGTAACGCCACTCTCTGTAAGTGCCGGCGCTGCATGCACACCCCGATCTGATTACCATGCCTACGCTCACAGTCGCTTTTTGCACCTTCAACCGCGCCGACCGGCTGGAAAAGCTGATTGCCGCACTGCGTGCGCAAAGCTGCCCTGTTCCGTTCGAGATTCTGGCAGTCAACAACAACAGTCCGGATAACACACTGGGAGTGCTCGCGCATCTGCAATGCCAACCTGGCGCTCCGCTGCGCGTCGTCACTGAAACGGCGCCCGGCATTGTTCCGGCGCGCAATCGCGCATTAGCCGAATCGCTCGATCGCGACATTCTGGTATTCATGGACGACGATGAACTGCCTCAGCCAGGCTTGTTGGACGCGGCTTATGACGCGATTGTGAATGAGGGCGCCGAATGCGCGGGGGGGCGCGTTGAAATGGACTTTACGACAATCCAGCGGCCCAGCTGGCTCGGCGATGAACTGCTCGGGTTTCTTGCCGCTGTTGATCACGGTAGCGAGGCATTCTGGATCACGTCAGCCGAGACGCCCATCTGGACAGCCAATGTCGCCTATGACATGCGACTGTTTCGTAACGATCCGACTCTACGCTTCGATGCACGCTTTAACCGTGAAGGTGCCGATATTGGCGGGGGAGAAGATGCCGCGATGTTCCAAAAAATGCTCAGGCTAAGAACCCGCATACGCTATCGTCCAGAAATGTCTGTGGTACATGCCGTTGAATCCTGGAGACTAAAGCGGCGCTATTTTTTGAAACTGCATTATCGAGCCGGCCTTCGGGAAGGCCATTTTAGCCTGCCTGATTATCCTAAAAAGGTTTTTGGTGTACCGCCATTTTTGGTCAACCAGTTTTACCGCCAAAGTCTGAAAACGCTGATGACTTTTTTCAGAGGTCAACCGCAATTGATCCGCCAAGCCATGAACGCATCAAACGCGCTTGGTGCTATCGTTGGCTATCGGCGACGTACTTATTCCGGACCCCCATGAGCATGTTGGCAGAGGGAAGCCACCTGGAACCGGACTTGAAATCGCGTCATGCAATACCGCTGCAGCGAAACTCACTAAATATGCAGGGATTTGATATGGGATCCAACAACCTCAATCATAGCCAGTTAATCACGGTCATCATGCCGGTGTATAACGGCGAGCGATATCTAGAGAAAGCCGTGCGAAGTGTGCTCGCGCAGTCTTACCCGAATTTTGAGTTGATCTTGGTCGATGACTGCTCTAGCGACCAATCCACTCAAATTATCGAAAAATATCTGCCAGACCAACGCGTGGTCTATTTGCGCAACACGAAAAACACGGGAGTTGCCTCCAGCCGAAATCGCGCCTTGGAACATGCAAAGGGCGAATTCATTACCTTTCATGACCAGGATGACCTGTGGTTACCCAACAAGCTCTCATTGCAAATGGATGCCCTGCGACAGAATCCTGACGTGGGATTGTTGCATACGCGATATGCCCGTATCGACACCGAGGGCGAGTTGCTTCCGGAATATCGTTCACTCTGCGAACAAGCATTTGGCAATAACAGGGCAGAAACTTATGTGGGAGACGTCTTTGAAGAAATATTCATCAGCAATGACATCCAACCATTGACCTCAATCATCCCGAAAAAAGTACTGGACGAAGTCGGTTGGTTTAATCCAGACCTACCCGGCGTGGACGATTACGAACTCTGGCTGCGCATAGCACAACGCTATCCGATTGGTCATCTGCAGACCATCACCGGTTTCTGGCGCATGCACGGCGCCCAGCAGTCGAAACAAGGTTATGCCATGCTGCTAATACGCTTGAAGGCCATGGATACTTTTCTTGCCACTTACCCAGATGCCACCAAGCGAGTCAATCGCGAGGCTTATGTGCAGCGGATGCACAGCATGAACCGTGGTGTGGCAAATCATTACTTTCATAACCTGCAAGACTACAAAACGGCACAGCACTATTTTAAGAAGGCACTCGGGCTCAAGCCTAATGATGTGAACTCGCTTGTTAAATTGGTCTATTGCTCACTACCTGGTCAAGCAAGAAACCTTCTTCGGCATTTCAATAACACACTAAGGCGCTCGGCCATCGCGGAGAAGTCATCACCATCCCAACAGAGACCCAAGTAAATCAAATGGCTCAGCCCCTGCCTAACGTCACCTTTAGCGTCAACGTCTGCAACTCGGATGCCCCCTATCTGGAGCAGACTCTGCGGCACATGATGCGCCAGTTGAACTTCCCCTTCGCCGAACGCATCGCCACCTACGATCCAGGCCGTCAGGAAGGTAAATATGCCGAGCGCATCCAGGGGTCACAAACCGAGGTGGAGCGCATTCTGCAACGAATGCTGGACGAGAAGGTGATCGACCGGGTGGATGTGGTGCCGTGGACCGAAGCGGAACAGCACCGCATCCTGATGAAGTATTTCGGTGACGAAAGCATCGATCTCAAGGACTTCTCCGGTGCACCCATCTACCAGTATCTGTATGCGATGGATGCCTGCGGCGGCGATTACATTTTCCACGTCGACTCCGACATGCTGTTTTACAGGCAGGGCGAGCGATCCTGGATTTACGATGGACTCGACCTGTTGCAAAGCGAAAGCCATGTCGTCGTCGCCACACCACAGGGCGGGCCGCCACAGGCGCGCAACTGGCTGGAGAAGCTGACCGGTGTTTCGTTCGAGCCGGAACCGGAATCCGACTGGCATCACGCCAGTTTCACCTCCACCCGCTATTTCCTGATGGATGTTTCACGCTTTCACGCCTGCCTGCCGCTGCAGCAGGCCAAGCCCGGTGAACCACTGGAAAACAGCTTGTCGCATACCTTCACCCAAAAGGGCTACCAGCGCTGGTCGATGAACGGCTATACCCACTGGGCGATCCACCCTTGGCGCCATGACGAAAACTACGTGCGCTATCTGGACGATCTGATATGGGCTGTGGAAAACGGCGTTTATCCATTCAGGCGCACCGGCTTCAAGTGGGACATGCGAACCGAAGGCGAACATATCAATGAATGGCTGGCAGCGCTGCGCAAGCATGGTCGCGCACTGGATTGAGCAAGTCTATGACCAGCCCTGTTCGACTTGCAGTCGTCATCTGCACTTATAACCGCGGCGCATCCCTGATCCAGACGCTGACGTCGCTTTATGGCTGTGGATACGCCGGCCTGGAGCAGGTCGATATCGTGGTGGTGGCGAACAACTGCAGTGACGATACATTGGCCCGGCTCGCCGACTTCAAGGCAGCCCACCCGCAAAACGCCTTGAGACTCTCGTGGATTGAGGAGCCCCAGGCCGGCAAATCATACGCACTGAATGCCGCAATTTCGCACTGCCCGCATGATGCGCTGTGCTTCATCGATGACGACCAGACTGTAGAAGCCGGATTCCTCACCCATCTGCTCGAAGGCATGGACGCCTACCCGGAGGACGCCATCTACTGCGGCCGAATCTGGCCCGCATGGGACGGCAGCGAACCCGCATGGGTCCACACGCAGGGTGAGTACGCGATCCCGATCCGGCCGTTTCCGGAATTTGACCTCGGCAGCGAGACCGTTTCAATCCCCCCCCAAGACCGCTATCCCAGCGGCGGTAACATCGTGGTGCGGCGGGCAGTCTTCGATGCAGCCGGCTTGTTTTCAGTGGATATGGGGCCCACCGGCCACAATCTCGCGGGTGGCGAGGACCACGACTTTCTGAGACGGGCAACGGATAAGGGCTTCGCGATCCGCTATCTGCCCGGCGTACGGCAGCTTCATGCCATTGATGCCGAGCGAACGAGCACCCCCTACACCCTGCGCAAAAGTTTCCTGCGCTCGCGCGCGAATTATCTGATCAAACGTGAAGGACAACGCCCCCAGCCATATATGTTCCGCAAGATTCTGGAACATCTGGGCAGCGCGGCATTCACGCTTGACGCCAAGCGCCGGTTTTTTTATCTGGTGCGGCTGTCGGCCAGCCTGGGCGAACTCGCTGGTGCGGTGGATGCATATCGGGCGCCCAGCGCCGCCGGACTCGCCCTCCCCCCGGACCGCGGCATGCTGGGCGTTGAAGCCCTGGCACTGCTCACCGGCGCCAGCGGCCTCACCGCCTGGATTGTTGCCAGCGACGCGCGCTGGGCCGGCATCCTGCCTCCGATGGGCGTCGCAGGCGTCGGGGCAGTAGCGTTGCTCGCCAAATCGCTAATCGATTTTTCCCAGACCGGGCCGAGCATGCGCGAAGAAGTGCTCACCCATTACCGGCGCTATACCCTGTTTGCACTGGCACGCCTGACCGCCTGGGCGTTCGCGCTGATGCTGTTCACCGGCGGCGCGGGGGTGTTGCTGTACTTCATGCTCAACACCGTGCTCGGCGCGCCGTGGTCGGCGGGCCTGGCCGTCATTGCCTCTATCCTGGGCGTGCTGGCTGCGTTCTCGCTGCAATTCATTCGCAAGCTGCGCTTCAACCCCGGCCTGCTGGTGGCATCGATGCACTACCGCATGAGCCGGCTGTACCGGCTCTGGCAGTGGATGACCCCGGCCTTCATCACGGCCCTGCAATGGGGCGCCATGGGCCTGGTCGGATTGCTGTTGGTGGCCGCCAGCTGGCAATTGTCGAAGGAGGGGCGTATCGGCGACCTGATGGCACTGTGGGCGGCCACGCTGTTTTTTACGGGAACGATCACCTGGGCAGGCTGGCAGCCGCAGGCACGCGCGCCGCGCAAACAGCCGGTGCGCGCAGCCGATGCGCCGCCCAACATCCTGATGATCGGCTCCGACACGCTGCGTGCCGACCGGCTGGGCGCGCTGGGCTACCATCGCGCGCTGACGCCGAACATCGATGCGCTTGCCGCAAACGGTGCCCTGTTTGCCAACTGCTACGTGCCATGCGCGCGTACCGCCCCCAGCCTGATCTCGATGCTGACCGGCACCTGGCCGCACACCCATGGCATCCGCGACAATTTCGTCAATGATGAGGACACGCGTCTGAAGGTCGATGCCCTGCCCACGCTGCTGAAACAGGGGGGCTATCGCACCGCCGCACTGTCGGACTGGTGCGGTGGCGACATGGGCAAGTTTTCCTTCGGTTTTGACTACACTGACCTGCCGGAAGACCAATGGAACCTGAAGTACCTGATTCGGCAGGGTCCCAAGGACCTGCGCCTGTACCTGTCCCTGTTCACCCACAACCGGCTGGGACGGCTGCTGCTGCCTGAACTGTATTACCTGGGGGGGGTGCCGCTGACGCAGCCGATGGGCAAGCGTGCGCGGCGGCTGGTGTCGCGCCTGGCCGAAAGCCCACAGCCGTTTTTTCTGAACGCGTTCTATTCCACCACCCACCCGCCGTTTGCTTCGGCATGGCCGTGGTACACGCGCTTTGCCGACCCCTGGTATGCGGGTGAATCCAAGTTCGCCATGGCGAGGCTCACCGACCCGTTCGATATCATTCGCCGCCAGGGCGCGCCCAAGGCAGAATTCGATCTCGATCAGATCATCGATCTGTATGACGGGTGCGTGGCTGAATTTGACGACGAAGTGGGCAAGATGCTGGCACACCTCGAAGTCTGCGGGTTGGCCGACAACACCATCGTCGTCGTCTATTCCGATCACGGCATGGAGTTTTTCGAGCACGACACCTGGGGCCAGGGCAATTCGGCTGTTGGCGAAGCCAGCCCGCGCATTCCGCTGGTCATCCGCGATCCGCGCCTGGCGCCTAAGGGAAAAGTAGACCATGTGGTGCGGTCGATCGACCTGGCGCCCACCCTGCTGGACCTCGCCGGCCAGCCATCGGCTCCGGCAATGGACGGAGTATCGCTTGCGGGATGCCTGTCAGCAGACAGTGCCTGCCCGGAACTGGACGCCTTCAACGAAACGGGAATCTGGATCACCAACATTCCCGGCCTGCCCGACGATCACCTGCGCTACCCGGACTTGCTGGAATTGATCGAAGTACCGGACAGAGTCAGCGGCACGTTGGCGATCAAGCCGGAATACTGCGATGCCATCCATGCCGCCAAGGACAGGATGATCCGGCGCGGGAAATGGAAACTGGTGTATCAGCCGCTGGAAAGCGGCTACACGCTAAGACTGTTCGATCTGGAAAGCGACCCAGCCTGCCAGCACGACGTATCGACACGGCACCCTGAAGTGCAAGCTGATATGTGGGGCAGATCAAAGCCGTTCATGCCCGATCCAAACGGATGACCTGAACTTTCAGGTCAATCAGGACAGAATCGGCAGTAAGGATTGGTCGGCGACCCAATCTGGGGTTCGGCGGTGGGCTCCACCGGCGCAGGCGGAACTGTCGTTGGGCTTGCTGCAGGCTCAACCGAATTCGGGGTGGGGGTAGGCGGCTCTTCCGGTTTTGCAGCCTCGGCTTCGACGGCCGGCGTTGGTTCGATGGGCGCGGGATACGGCAGTTCGCCGCCCAATTCCGTGTAGCGGCGCTGCAGGCTCTTTGTGTCTGGATTGTGACGCAAGCCCTCAGTGATGATTTCAAGCGCTTTGGCAGGCTGTTTAATCCCCGAATAAAAATCAGCCAACATATTGTATGCCCTGGGTTGGCGCGGATTAAGCTCGATCGCCTTGTTCAAATGTGTGATTGCCTGTGCCGGCTGGTTCGATAATGAAAATACCGTCCCTAGACTTGAATGGACATCGGGCATCAGGCTGTAGGTGGGCGCCACGTGTTCTACCATATATTCAAAGTTGGTTCGGGCGTTTTTGAGGTTGAAGCTTTTGCCTTGCTTGCTTCGTGCTTTGTAGTAACGGTTTAGAAAGTTGACACCAGCACAGTAGTGATGGGTATGCCCATAATCCTTCCCCAACGCGGATGCCCAATACTTGTATTCCGGACTGCCCTCCTTGAATCTGGCCTTGCAAAAATCAGGCAAGCTATCCATCTCTTTGTCGGTCGGCACCCAGGGTTCCAATGCGTGACTTGATATGGCGACCAATGCCAGCGCAAGGAAAAGTAGTGGCCGGGATAGCGTCATGTGACTAACTCCTCGAATAAATCAATTTTTCTGTGGCTTGGGAAACCTGGTTCCATGCAAACCTTTCCTGGACCCTGGCGTATGCATGGTCGGCAAGACGCTGGCACATGGCGGCATCTTCCAACAGCGCCCCCAAACTATTGGCGATCGCATAGGCGGAATTGCCATCCACCCTAAGTCCGGTCTGCTCATGCAGCACCGCCGACCCGGTTCCGCCCGCCTCTCCAGCCAAGCTGGACTTGCCACAGGCCGCCGCTTCGATGAACACCATGCCAAAGCCTTCATTGTCGCCGTTGATATCGCGGTTGGGCATGGCGAACACATCGCAGGCATTCATCCAGCGTGGCAAGTCGGCCTCGCTTACCGCGCCTATGCGGTGGACGATGCCTTGCGCATTGTGTTCCGCGATCAGGCAGTCAAGGTAGTCGGCGTCTTCACCGATGCCGGCGATGACGTAGCGCAGCGGGATGCCTTCGGCGTGCAACTGCGCGACGGCACGGATCATCTGGTCGAAGCCCTTGCGGCGCGACAGGCGGCCGACCGAGAAGACCAGTTTTTCATCGGGGCGGATGCCGAGGCTTTCGCGCAGACCCGTGGTGTCGAGGCCTGGGCGGAAGACCGAGACGTCGACGCCCGGGTAGATGATGGTGATGCGCGCCGGATCGACGCCCATTTCCAGCAATGTGTCGCGCGTATGCTCGCTGTTGGCGACCACCCTGTCGGCATGGCGCAGGGCGAAGCGCATGGCCTTGAATTTTCCACCGCGTCCCCACGTGGTGAGTTCCTCCCCATGAGCATAGATCACCACCGGGCGAAGCGTCAGCCGCGCCACGGCCCATGCGACCAGGCCTTCGGGCAGGGCGCGGAAGGCGTGGATGGCGTCGAAGCGATGGGTGAGCGCCAGCGCCAGCGACTTGAAGAAGAAGCGCGCGTACATCGCCAGGGATTCGGGGCGCAGCCAGGGGATGCGCTTGAGGTTGAGGCGATGGATGGTGTTGGGATGCGCCGCGTCGACTTCGGCGGCGCCCGGCACGTCGGCGGTGACGATGTGGATTTCCTTGCCGCCGAGGCGCTTGTAGACCTCGGCCGCCCATACGGCGGTGCCACCCTTGGTGGGCAGGAAGAGTTCGGTCAGGACGAGCAGGCGGTTCATGGTTATCGGTTTAATTATCCAGCTGGTTCGCCACGGCCCTTTGGGCCTCGCGATGACGGATGGCGGGGCGCCAGTGGTACAGGGTGCGTGTTGTAGGAGGCCCGCCCTCGGGCCGATGGTGTTGGCCGTCGCGGTGCACAAATCGCGGCGGGGGCGCCGCTCCTACCGGATAGGCCGGGATGCTGTAGGAGCACCCGCAAGGGATAGGCCATGTTTGTCCCCGCAAGGGGGAGGCCGCATTTGTAAAGCCGACAAGTCGACAACAACTGCGCACTAAAACCGCTGTCCCAAGGGATACACCTTCGGATAAAGCGGTGACAACCACGCTCGCCCGCCCTCGGGCCGATTGCCGACGTTCGCACGGTGCAGGCAATCGGGGCGAGGGCGCCGCTCCCACAGGCAGGTCAGATGCCGTTGTGGGAGCACCCGCGAGGGGGGATATTGTGGTCGACAGCGGGCGAATGCGATGGGCCATGCGTTATCCCCTGATCATCGAGAGGATGTCGCGCAGGGCTCGCCAATTGTGGCGCGCGGTGATGGTGGGCAGCACGGCCTTGACTGCGGCGATGCGCTGGCCGCTTTTGCTCAAGGCGCAGCCGAGGTTGTAGCGGGCGCTTTGCATCCGCGCCGCCACGCCCCGCCGGACTGGCGACGGAAAGTTCTCCGCCAGGCGGGAAAGATCGGTCAGGGTGCGCACGTTCTCGCGCTGCGCCGCCACCGGATCGCGGCGGGTGGCGCTGCCGCCGTGGATCACGTAGACGCCGAGGCTTTGGCAGACCACGCCGATGCGGCGGCTCTTCGCCACCAGCCGGGTCAGAAAGTGCACGTCCTCGCACACCTTGTAGCCGGTGGGGTAGCCGCCCAGTTCGATGAAGCGCGCGCGCGGCACCGACAGCGTATGGGTGTCGCCGAAATGGTCGGCGACGAAGGCGGCGATCTCGGCGGGGGTTTCGATCACCACCCGCGCCGCGCCCGCAGCCTTGTTCAGCATCATGCGGCCGGATTCGTGCTGCGCCATCGAGGTGCCGAGCAGGGTGCCGGTTTCGTCGCGGTATTCGTAATCGCCGGTCAGGAAATCGAGTGTCGCGTCCTCGGCGATCCACTCGGCGTGCAGCTTGATGCGGTCGGGGGCATACCAGTCGTCGGCGTCGAGAAACGCCAGCCAGTCGCCGCTGGCGGCCGCCGCGCCGGCGTTGCGGGCGACCGAGACGCCGCTGTTTTTTTGCCGGATCAGGCGCACGCCGTCGAAGCCGGCCGCGATTTCCGCGGTGGCATCGGTCGAGCCGTCGTCGATGACGATGATTTCGTGCGCCGGCCAGCTTTGCGCGCGCACCGATTCGATGGCGCGCGCCAGCGTGGCGGCGGCATTGAAGGCGGGAATGACGACCGAGAAGCGCGGGGTCATGCGCGGCCTCCCAGCAAGGCCAGCGGCAGGGCCAGGCCGCTTAATTGCGACAGGCGGCGAAAGCGCGGGATTTCGTCGAGGCGCGCGCGCCAGGCGGCAAGCCGGGGCTTGAGCCGGGTTTCGATCCAGGCCGGGTCGCGCTGCCGGATCGCGCGCGCGAGTTCGATCGGGGCGGCAAAGCGCAGGTCGGGGCAGCGTGCGAGGGCTTCGCGCAGGCCGCTTTCGAGGGCGGCCAGGCTGGCGTCCGGCGCCTGCAGGAAATTGAAGCGGTGGGTCTCGACCAGGCAGGCGCGCCCTTGCCGGGTGCGCGCCTGCAGGCCGTCGACCAGACGCTGCGGCGCATGCCCCAGCGCCGGCTCGAAATACACGTCGCGCACCAGAAAGCCTGGGCCGGCGGGTGAACGCTCGCCTGTCAGCAGGGTGGCATCCACGCAGCCCGGTTGGCCGGCGCCATTGCGGCAGGTGGCGCGCCGGCCCGGGGTGATGATGGCCTCGACGCCGGCCTGCGCCCAGGCGGCTTCGACGGCGTCATTCCAAACGAAAGTGGTGGCGACGGCCACCTGTGGCGCGCTGCCGAACAGGGCCTGGTAGTCGGCGGCCTCGGTGGCGATGGCTTGCTGGATCGCGGCGGGCGTCAGCGCGTGCGACGGCAGGCGGGACGCATCGACCCAGCGGCTTTGCAGGGGCGAAGGCAGGTCTTCGGTGGACGCGGGGTCGGGGGCGGTGAGCCAGTCGCGCACGACGGGGTTGTCTTGCGCGGCGGCCAGCAGCGCGGGCGGCCAGTAGTGGCACTGTCCGTGCAGCTGCGGGGCGAATACGCCGGACCGGATGCCGGCCTGGATGGCTGCGCGCACGGCGGCGAAGCGGGGATCGGCCAGGGGCAGCGCGTGGTATTCGGTGCAGCGGGCGGCGGCGATGCGGGGGCCGTCGGGGACTTCCAGAATGACGCCGAGGCTCATGACTGCTGGCCGGCCGCCGCGGTCGCGGATGCCTTGCAGCAGGGTTGGGAGCCGGGCCAGCGCATCGGCCTGCGCCAGCGGACCCGCGCCCCAGTCGTCGCTCTCGATGATGAGGACGGGGTGGCGCAGGACAGGTTCGCGCCAGCGGGCGGCGAGCGGGGCTGCGAAGGCGAGCAGCACGGCGACCCATAGCAGGAGGATGGCGGCGAGAGCGATGGCTGGGATCGTCACCGGGGTGCCCTCTGAGTTGCGTCATCCCGGCGGACGGGAAGCGTGCTCGCCCCCTCCCCGGCCGAATGCGGGCGGGGCAATCGCGGCGAGGACGCCGCTCCTACGACTACCCGAGATTTGCGGATCGCGCTGGATTGCCGCGCTTCGCTCGCAATGACGGTAAAGGCATATTCCAGAGTGGAGGCCCGCCCTCGGGCCGATTGCGTACGGCGGCGCGGCGCGGGCAATCGCGACGGGGGCGCCGCTCCTACAAAAGCCGCACATAGTAGACGGGGCGCCCTCGCCCGGAATTTCGGCGGCATGAAAGCGGGCAAATTTATGAAGCCCATCAATACCCCATCCTCGCCGCCACATCCGCCACCTGCGGCAGCACGCGTTCGATCTTGTCCCGGTTGCGGCCGTCTTTCCACTTGTCCAGGCGGATTTCGGAGAAGGCGTTGTAGGGGATGTCGAGCACGTCGGCGCAGTGCGCCTGCAGGCGGGCGTCGAATGCCAGGCCACAGCCTTCGAACACCTGGCGGAAGGTGGCCGCCGGGTCGCGCAGGAAATCCTCGTAGAACACATCGACCCATTGCCCGGCGGGCACGCTTGCCTTCGCGTCGAGGATGGCCTGGTTGATGGCGGTGTACTGGAACGCGGCGACGTCTTCGACCGGCGCATTCACATACTCGCGCCAGCCGTCGGCGAGGAAGAAGCACCACTGGGTCAGGGTGCCGTTTTCCACCGCCACCGTCGCCGGCAGGTCGTTCGACCAGGTGGCGAATTCGTCGGGTTTGCGCCAGCCCTCGATCAGCGAATTGAGGTTGTCGCCCGGGCTGCGCTTGATGAAGACGAACACGGCATCGGGAAACAGCGCCCGCAGATAGGGCACGCAGAGGCCGTTCTGGTTGTTCTTGTCGACCCAGCGATGCTGCCCGGTCCAGCTGTAGAAATAACGGCTGACGGTGTCGCGGTCCGCCGGGCTGGCGTCGCTGGCATCCAGCGCATGAGTGTCCCAGTGCTTGTCGGCCGGCGGATGCAGGTCGGTCCAGTAATCGTGGGTTTCGCGCTGCAGGCTGCCGATCTCGCGCGACTCGGACAGGGTCTTGTAGACCAGGGTGGTGCCGGCGCGCGAGCAGCCGACCACGATGATCGGGCGCTGCGCGGGCGGACGCGCAAGCGACCAGCGTGCGCTGCGCAGGCCGCGCTGGAGGCGCCGCGCGTGATGGGCCAGTGTTTTGCTAACTTTAATCAGGAATTCATTCAACGGCTTGGACTTTCTGACATTAGGGCAAAGGATAGATCAGCATCGATCACATCGCTGGATTGCTTCGTTGCACTCGCGATGGACGGAAACAAATTAGTGTTTCCTGACCCAATTCAACATACAGGATTCGTGCCCAGCGGCAGGCTCGTTTATATTGGCGGACATTATCCCGCATCACTCTGGCACACGACACCATGGATGGCATTTTTGGCTGGCTGGGCAACCACGGCGCGCATCAGGACTTGATCAAGCACATGGGGCAGGCGGCACGCCTGTCGCCGGAGGGCGCGCTGAATGCGCACAGCAGCCCGGTGCTGGGGGTGGCGGGCTGCTCGCGCCTCGGCAAGGCCGATACCCACGTCGAGAACGGGCTGGCCGCGGCCTTGTACGGACGACCGCGCTTTCTCGACGCCGATCTGGCCTTCATCGCCCGCGACCAGAATCCGGCCATGGCGGTGGCGCACGGCTGGCTGCGCTTCGGCGAAATACTGCCCACGCTGATGCAGGGCAGTTTCGCCTTCGCCGTACTCGAACCGCTGAAGAAAAAAGCCTTTTTGGCGCTCGACCGCGTCGGTGCCGAACGCCTGTGTTACGCCAAACACGGCGACCAGCTGGTGTTCGGCAGCAGCGTGCAAAGCGTGGCGGCCCACCCCGCCGTCGGCCGCGTCATCGCCCCCCAGGCGATCTACGACTATCTCTATTTCCACGCGATTCCCGCGCCGCGCAGCTTGTATCAGGGCGTGCGCAAGCTGCTGCCCGGGCAAGCCCTCACCCTGAAAAACGGCCAGGTCAGCACCGCGTTCTACTGGCAAGCGGACTACACCCCGGTCGATGCCGGCTACGACCTCCTCCGCAGTGATTTCCGCAAGGCGCTGGATCAGGCGGTGCGCGATACCGATGCGCCGGCCACCGCGGCGTTTCTGTCGGGCGGCACCGACAGCTCGACCATCGTCGGCGCCCTCACCGCCGCGCGCGGTGCGCCGGTCGACACCTTTTCCATCGGCTTCGACGCCGCCGGCTTCGACGAAATGGAATACGCGCGCTGCGCCGCCGAGCGCTACGGCAGCCGCAGCCACGAGTATTACCTGAAGCCCGCCGACATCGTGACCGCGATTCCCATCATCGCGCAGGAATACGACGAACCCTTCGGCAACGACTCGGCGGTGCCGACCTATTTCTGCGCCCAGGCTGCGCGCGAGGCGGGATTCGAGAACATGTTTGCCGGCGACGGCGGCGATGAAATATTCGGCGGCAATGCGCGCTACGCCAAGCAGCGCCTGTTCGAGGCCTATGCCCACCTGCCCGCCGTGCTGCGGCGCGGGCTGATCGAGCCGGCTGCAAACGTGCCGGGGCTGTCGGACCGGTTTCCGCTGTCCAAGCTGAAAAGCTATGTCGCCCAGGCCCATGTCAGGCTGCCGCTGCGACTGGAAAGCTACAACTTCCTGCACCGCACCCCGCTCGACCAGATTTTTGCTGCGGATTTCATTCGTGCCGTCGACCCCTCGTCGACGGACGCCGCCCTCAGCGAAGTCTACGACCGCACCAGCTCCGACCATTACATCAACCGTCTGATGCACCTGGACCTGAAATTCACCCTGGCCGACAACGACCTGCGCAAGGTCGGCACCATGACCGAGGCGGCGGGGATCGAGGTGCACTACCCGCTGCTCGACGACCGCCTGGTGGCGTTTGCCAATCGTCTGCCGGTGGACTACAAGGTGCGCGGGCAAAAGCTGCGCTGGTTCTTCAAGGAGGCGCTGGACGACCTGCTGCCGGAAAAGATCATCAACAAGAGCAAGCACGGCTTCGGGCTGCCGTTCGGCGTGTGGAGCACCCAGTACGCCCCGCTCGGCGACATCGTCGGCGACAGCCTGTCGGACTTCAAGAAACGCGGCTTGATCCAGCCGGCGTATCTGGACCACATGCTGGCCATGCAGCGCGGCCAGCATGCCAGTTATTACGGGGTGATGATCTGGGTGGTGATGATGCTGGAGCAGTGGCTGGCGGCGAACGATCACTAAGTGGAAGGATCGCTCCCGGCCACGATGCCGTGGTGTTTGCGACGGTGCGAAAATCGTGGCGAGGGCCCGTGTGTTGTAGGAGGGTCGCCCCCGGCCCGATGCCGTGGTGTTTGCGAGGGCGCGAAATCGTGGCGGGGGCCCGTGTGTTGTAGGAGGGTCGCCCCCGGCCCGATGCCGTGGTGTTTGCGAGGGTGCGAAATCGTGGCGAGGGCGCCACTCCTACAGGTGAAGCCCGTGGGGCGAGGGCGACGGGCCTATATACGCCGCCCGGCACCTTCATGGCCGAACTGGCTGGACGGATGCGGCGGCGGGTTTTTCGCCAGCGCCATCGTGGGCGTGGCCCGGGTCTTGTCGAGCACACCCGAGAACTTGGCTACCATCACAAGAATAATCATCAGGTGATAAGTCAGGTCGAAATAGGCCAGCCCAAGGAATAACCCCCCTACCCCGTAGCCGACCAGACTGACCTGGATCATCGCGGCCAGGTCGGCCGCCCATTTTCGCTCGGGATCATTTTTGCACTCACGGATGACCTGATTGGCGCGCAACCAGGCGAACACCGCCAGCAGGATGAACATGCCGAACCCGATGAAGCCTTGCTCGCCCATCACCTCGAAATAAATGCTATGCACGTCGTGCACCCTGAAGGGCTCGGGGGCGTACTGGCGGAAAGTCGGTGCCCTGAACATTTCGAACCCGCCGCCGGTGATTCGGTCCTTCGCCACGTTGAATGCGGTATGCCAGGCGTTGATGCGCCCCAGTGCCGATTCGTCTTGCTCGTAGGTCTTGATCGTATTCATGCGGTCATACCATTCCTGCGGCATCACCGATGCCATGATCGCGACCGCGATCACCATGTAGATCGTCATGACGAACTTGTGGCGGCTCTTGAACCACAGGAACAAGCCCATGGCAGCCATTGCCAACAGCCCGCCACGTGATTGACTGCCGATCGCAGCGACCCCGGATAGCACCATGGCGGACGCCAGGCCAAAACGCACCCATTGCTGCGTGGCCTGCAGATGCAGATAGCGGATAAGGGGAATGAGCATCGCCAGCACCAGCGCCATTTCGTTGTTGCCGGCGAAGAAGGTGCCAGTCGGCCCCTGCACCCTGAACTGGCCGCCGTGAATGATGGTGAAAATGCCGCCCTTGACCCCGTAGTACCCCAATGACAGCGCAATGACCCAGATCATCCAGTGCAGATGCTGGCGTTCCTTGATGATCAAGATGGTGAGAAACACCATGAGCTGGATTTTCCAGACCTTGTTCCACTGGAGCCAGGCCGCATCAGGGTAGAACGAAAAAAATGTGGTGATGAACATCCAGCCAATGAACATCAGCAGCAATATCGTCTCGCGCGTCCAGACCATTTCCTCCTTCTCTTTCGAGAACACGAAGGCCGTGATGGTGACGACGCCAGTGATGAAAGCAAACGGCATATCGTAGGCAAAGCCCCAGGCCTGCCGGTGCGGGTTCATGTAGCCGAGCCAGCACCACAGCAGGATGCCGATCCAGGGCCGCTTGAATATGAAGGGCAGCACCCCGAACACAATTGCGGTAACAAAGATGTCTCTCATGCGGACTCAACTTTCTTGGCCATGGACGGGTTCGTGCCGTGGGTATTCAGGATACGTCCAACAATCGTCATTCCGCGCTTGCCCCGGAATGACGAACGGAAGAATAGAAGCACTTTTCATACAACAGCCTGCGCCAGTCCGTTCCGCAGGGGGACATGGCTGACGACATATCGATGCTTGCCCGAGGCTTCGGGGGCAATGGCATCCAGCAGTTTCAGTTCGACACCCACCGTTGCGCCCAGACGCGCGCGCAGGCCCTGACTGACCGCTTCGCGCGCGGCGTCGTTCCAGCGCGCGTCCGGCACCACCTGCACTTCCATCCGGTCGACCGTGTGCTGGATCAGCTTGAACTGGCCGACGCCGGGGATCGCACGCAGCACATAAATCACCGCCAGCGCATGCATGATGCGGCCGTCGGCGGCGACGATGAAATCGGTCTGCCGCCCGACGACGGCATCCAGCACGTCGAGGCCGCGCCCGCCGGGGTCGGGCTTGCCCGCACGCCGGACGACGTCGCCGGTGCGGTAACGGATGAAGGGCTGCGCCTCGGATACCAGGCTGGTGATCACCGCCTCGCCCTCTTCCACCGGATTGCCGGCGGCGTCGAGCACTTCGACGATATGCGTTTCGCTCATTTGCAGCAGGGTGCCATCCGGCGATTGCAGCGCCATCAGGCCGGCATCCCGCGCGCCATACTCGACCGAGACCGGCACGCCGAACAGCCGTTCGATCAATTCGCGCTGGTGCGGAAACAGCGGCTCGCCGGTGGCGCTCACCACGCGCAATGCGGGCAGCCTGGGGCGGATGCCGCGTGATTCGGCGTGCGCCGCAAGCAGCGCCAGACTGCTGGCATAGCCATAGATCGCCTTCGGGTTCCAGGCCTGGATCGCCTCCAGATACTCGTCCATGCGCGCGGGCGACATCTCAAACGCATTCAGAAGCAGCTGATTCACCAGGCGGTCGCGCAGGGTCTTGATGCGGTCGGTCTTGTTCAGTTCCACTGGCGCGCCCCACAGGTACACCTCGCGCTCGCCGGGTTCCACGCCCCACCAGCGGCGTGCGCGCAGGCGTCCCGCGGCATCGGCGGCTTGGCGCGCGCGGCCGAAATAGAAGATCAGCGGCTCGCCGCTGGAGCCGCCGGTGGTGTACTTGAACACCCCACCCGGCACCCCGCGCCACACTAGTTGCTCGACGTTGTCGCGGGCGTCGCGCTTGTTCATGGTGGGCAAGCGGGCCAGGTCAGCCAGCGTCGCGCGGCCCGCATGTACCGCATCATCCAGCGATACTGCACGCAGGCGGTTGGCGTGCCAGGGGCTATGCGCCAGTGCGCTTTGCAGCAGTGCGTTGAGGCGGCCTGTCTGATAGCCGCGCATTGCATCGTGCGACAGCCATTGGGTGCGCTCAAGTTCAGCGAGCATCGCGAAAGTGGGGCGGTGCATCGCCGCTTCCTGCGCGCGGAAGACGCTGCGTGCGAACCAGGCCGGGATGCTCATGCCGGCCCCTGGCGGGGCAACGCCCGGAAACGTGCCAGCAGTTCATCACATAAAGCCGCCACGGCAGGCGCGATGTCCGGCGGACTGCGATGCTTGACCGAGCGCGCATGAATGCGCCCGGCGACGCGCTGATTGAAGCCCTGCAAGCCGAGGAAATCGTAGACCGCCGCCACTTCACGCAGGGGTTGGCGGACCAGGTCTTCGTAAAACACCACGCGCACGCGCGGATCGAAGGCCAGCTGCTGCTCGAAAAACAGCGCATTGCGATAAAACCACATAATCGCCGCGCCTTCTGCTTCGCTGGCGTCCGGGTGGTACAGCGCAGCGAGCAATTCGCGGGTGGCGGCTGACATGCCGCGTCCGCGCCAGTCGCTCGAATCGCCGTGCGCCAGCCGCTTCCACTGCGGCGCGAAGTTGCCGAAGGACTTGATCGCGGAGTTGACGCTGTCGCGCCAGTCGCGCACGACCCACAGCGTTTTTGCCGGCGTGAAGGCCCCCATCAAGGGCTTGATGCGATCGAGCTCGCACAGCCCCTTGATCACGAACACCGGCGCCGGGCATTGCCGCGCAAGCTGCCGGATCACGGCCAGATCGCGCATTTCGTAACGTTCGAACGCGCGCGGGTCGGTTTCGTGGAGCACCTGGGTATCCGCGCTGGCATCCAGCACCTCCATCAAGAGGTTGGTTCCTGAACGCTGCATGCCGGCGACGAACACATGCTGATCGACAGGTCGCGGCAGGATGCGCTGGCGCAAGACCTTGCCCTGGCGCCAGATTGCATGGCGAATGCGCGTGGGCAGGCCGCGTGCATCGTGTCCGGTGGCGGGTTTGGCTTGGCTCATCGTTTGGCGGCCGCCGGAGCAGACTGTTCAGCACGGGAGGCGATGGCGAGCAAGGGCTCATAGGCCCGCATCAACTGCGCCACGCGCTTGTCCCAGTGGTTGGTCCGGGCGTAATCGAGGATTGAGGCGCGATCCCAATCCCTGTTGAGCGCGGCATCCAGCGCCTGCCGCAAGGCGGCGCTGTCGCCGAACGGGACAATGCTGCCGAGTTCCTCGCGGCACACCACTTCGGCGTTGCCGCCGACATCGGTTGAAATCACCGGCAGGCCGCAGGCCATGGCTTCGAGAAAGACATTCGCCCAGCCTTCGTTGCGGGTGGCGAGGACGAAGACGTCGGCAGCCGACAACGGCCACTTGAGTTCGTCCGGCGGCAGCGCGCCGAGGAAATGCACGCGATCGGCCAGCCCCAGCCGTGCCACCTCGGCGGTGAGTTCGGCGTGGTTGTCGCCTTCCGGGCTGGCGCCGCCGACGATGAGGTAGTGCAGATCAGGGTGAGGTTCGAGCAGCGCCGGCAGGACCTCGATGACGCGGTGCATGCCCTTGCGCTCGACCAGGGCGCCCACCGAGATCAGCACCTTCGCGCTTTCCGGCAGGCCATATTTCTGGCGGGCGGCGGCCCGGGCCACCGGCTGGAAGCGCTCGGTGTCGATGCCGTTGCCGACGACTTCGGTTTTACCTTCGGCGGCGCCCAGTTCGATCGCCAGCCGGCGCAGGGAATCGGAGACGGAGAACACCCGGGCAGCGGCTTTCAGGGTGCGCGACAGCCGTGGGCGCAGCACGGGGTTCCTGCTGTGCGGCACTTCGGTGCCGCGCAGGGTGATGGTCGCCGGCAGGCCCAGCCAGCGCCCCAGCCGGGTGGCGGCTTCGCCGTCGGGGTAGGTGAAGTGGGCGTCGATGAGCTGCGCGCCCTGGCGCTTCAGTTTTCGCATCAGCCCGGCGCTCGCCAGCGCCATCGACCAGCCGTCGAACTGGCGCAGCAGGCCGGGCACCGACAGATAGCGCGGATGGTAGACGCGGATGCCCTGCTGGATTTCCAGCGCCGGGGCCTGCGGGCGGTAGCCGGGGCGCAGCAGGCGGATCAGCGACTGCCCGGGAAACCACGGCTGCGGCGAGACGACGGCGAGCGGCCGATGCTGGGCGACGCGGAACATGCGCTCGCGGATGAACAGGCCGGCGCCGGGGCGCGCCGCGCTCGGGAAGAGCGCGCTGAACACGACCAGGTCGATGCGGTCGGATGGACGATCGTCAGCCAAGCGCGGTCACCATGCCGGATTTGACGAGGCTGCCGTACACGCCGCGGTAGCGCGCCACGCTGGCAGCCCAGGTGCGCTCGGACTCGACGAACTGGCGGCCGTTTTTCTTCATGCTGTCCCAGCCCTGCTCGTATTTCAGCAGGCCCACCACCTTGCCGGCGAGGTCGCCCGCGTTGCCGGCGTGGAACAGGACGCCGGTCTTGCCGTCCTGGATCAACTCCTTGTGGCCGCCGACGTCGGACGCCACCATCAGGCGGCCCTGCGCCATGGCTTCCAGCGGCTTAAGCGGGGTGACCAGCTCGGTCAGCCGCATCGGATGGCGCGGGTAGACCAGCACGTCGATCAGATCGTAATAGCGGTTGACGTCGGCGTGCGGCACGCGCCCGGTGAACACCACGCGGTCCTTCAGGTCGAGCGCTATCACCTGCCGCTTCAGCGCGGCATCCTGCGGCCCGCCGCCGACCAGCAGCACCTTGACGTCGGGCATCTGCTTCGCAATGGCCGGCAGCGCGGCGATCAAGAGATCGAGGCCTTCGTAGGCGTAGAACGAGCCGATGAAGCCGAGCACACGGCTGCTGCCGAGGCCGAGTTTCATTTTCAGCTCGGCATCGGGCTTGCCGCCGGCGGCGAATTGGTCGACATCGACGGCGTTGGGGATGACGGTGATTTTGCCGGGCGGGATGCCGCGCGCGACGAGATCGCGGCGCAGGCCGTCGCAGATGACGGTGACGGCGTCGGCGTTTTTCACCGCCCAGGTTTCCAGCCCGCGGGTGAGCTTGTAGCGCAGGCTACCTTCTTTCGTGCTGCCGTGGTCGACCGCGGCGTCTTCCCAGAAGGCGCGGATTTCATAGACGACGGGAATGCCGAGCTTGCGGCCGACGCGGATCGCCGGCACCGCGTCGAGCACCGGCGAATGGGCATGGATGATGTCGGGCTGCAGTTCCTTCGCCAGGCCCAGCAGGCGTTTTTCGATCGCGCCCATCACCGCGAAGGGGTCGCCGCCGGGCAATTTCGCCAGCAGGCCGGTGGGCTTGGACGTGCGGTAGAAGTGCAGGCCGTCGGCGTCTTCTTCCGTGACGGTGCAGTTGAGTTGCTTGGGGCCGGACAGGTGATAGGTGTCCCAGCCCAGCTTCCGCTGGTTGCGCAGGATGGCGGCGCTGCGGAAGGTGTAGCCGGAGTGCAGCGGCAGGGTGTGGTCGAAGACGTGGAGGATTTTCATGGGGTGTCAGGCGATGCTGGTTCCAACGTTACCATTGCTAAATCTCGCAGGATGCACGGACACCCCCTGTAGGAGCGGCGCCCCCGCCGCGATTGTCGGCACCGCGCGGCGGTCCGCTATCGGCCCGAGGGCGGGCCTCCTACAAAAGAAGGTGGCGCTCATGCGGCCTGCCGCTCCGTTTCGTCCATGCCCAGCACCTGGCCGAGGAAGGCGTCGAACATCAGCACGGTCCACAGGATGACGGAATAATCGCGGCGGCCGGACTGATGCGTCTCGACCACCTCGCGCAGGAAGTCCTGGTTGAACAGGCCGGTGGATGCCAGCCGCTCGCCCAGCACCACGCCGCGGATGGTGGCGGCCAGCGGGCCGCGGAACCACGCCGCCAGCGGCACCGAGAAGCCCATTTTCTTGCGGTACAGCACGTCGTGCGGCAGGTAGGGCTCCATCGACTTTTTCAGCAGGTATTTGCCTTCGGTGCCGCGCAGCTTGAGGTCGACCGGCAGGCCGGAGACCCAGCCCATCAGTTCGTGGTCGAGCAGCGGCTCGCGCACTTCGAGCGCGTGCGCCATGCTGGCGCGGTCGACCTTGGTGAGGATGTCGCCGACCAGGTAGGTTTTGATGTCGAGATATTGCACCAGCGACAGCGGGTCGTCGGTGGGCGCCACGGCGGCGTGGCGGCGCAGCACTTCCACCGCCTGGTAGCCCTGCAATTCGCGCGTGAAGGCCGGCGAGAACAGCTGGCGGCGCTGGGTGTCGGACAACAGCGAGACGCCGTGGAAATAGCCCTCGACAGTGTCGCGCGCCAGCGCCTCGAAGGTGGTCTTGGCGCGGAAGACCTTGGGCGCCCAGTCGGCCTTGGGGTACAGCTTGCCCAGCGTGCCGAACAGCGGCCGGCGCAGCGCGAGCGGCATCACCGCGCGCATGCGCTCTTCGTAGCGGAACCAGCGGTAACGCCGGTAGCCGGCAAAATGCTCGTCGCCACCGTCGCCCGACAGCGCGACTTTCACGTGTTTGCGCGCCAACTCGCACACCCGGTAGGTGGGCAGCGCGGAGGAGTCGGCGTAAGGCTCGTCGTACACCTGCGCAAGCTTGTCGACCAGGCCGAAGTCGTCGGAGGCGACGGTCTCGATGTGGTGATTCGTCTGGTAGCGGTCGGCGACCTGCTGGGCGAATTCGATTTCGTTGAAGGCAGGATCGTCGAAGCCGATCGAGCAGGTGTTCACCGGGGAGGTGGACTGCGTGGCCATCATCGCCACCACCGCGCTGGAATCGACGCCGCCCGAGAGGAATGCGCCGAGCGGCACGTCGGCGATCATGCGCAGGCGGATCGACTCCTGCATGCGCTCGACCAGCTCGTCCATCGCACCGGCCTCGTCCGTAACCTTCACCGGGGTGAACGGCATGTCCCAATACTGTTTGGGCAGCGCGCGCGCCTGGCCGCGCTTGAGGGTGAGCATGAACCCAGGCGGCAGCTTGCAGGCGCGCTTGAAAATGGTGCGCGGCTCGGGCACGTAGCCGTAGGCAAAATATTCCTCGACCGCCAGCGGATCGATGTCGCGCGCGAGGCTGGGATGCACCATCAGCGACTTCAGTTCGGAGCCGAAAATGAATTCGCCGGTGTCGAGGAAGGCGTAATACAGCGGCTTGACGCCGAAGCGGTCGCGCACCACGAACAGGGTTTCCTGCTTGCGGTCCCACAACGCGAACGCGAACATGCCACGAAAGCGCGCGACGCAGGCTTCGCCCCAGGCTTCCCAGGCGTGGACGATGACTTCGGTGTCGGAGTGGGTGCGGAAGGTATGGCCAAGTGCTTCGAGCTCGGGCACCAGCTCCTGGAAGTTGTAGATCTCGCCGTTGAACACGACGACGACGCTGCCGTCCTCGTTGAACAGCGGCTGCTGGCCGCTGGACAGGTCGATGATCGACAGGCGCCGATGCCCCAGCCCCAATCCCGGCTCCAGATGCAAGCCGCCCTCGTCGGGACCGCGGTGGAATTGTGTCTCGTTCATGCGATGCAGCAACTCGCGTGAAATATCGTTCACGCCGCGGATGTCGAAAATGCCGGTTATGCCGCACATAGGATTCGGTTCGGGTGGGGTTGTTGTAGGAGCACCCGCAAGGGGTAGGCCGTGTTTGTCCCCGCAAGGGGGAGGCCGTGTTTGTAAAGCCGACAAGTCGTCAACAACTGCGCACTAAAGCCGCTGGAGCGGCAACAATCACGCTCGCCCGCCCTCGGGCCGATTGCGGGCGACAGCGCGGTGCGGGCAATCGCGGCGGGGGCGCCGCTCCTACAGGAGGAAGCGCCGGCTCCGGGGCGGGGTTGTAGGAGCACCGGCAAGGGGTAGGCCGTGTTTGTATAGCCGCTGAAGCGGCAACAACCACGCTCGCCCGCCCCCGGGCCGATTGCGGGCGACAGCGCGGTGCGGGCAATCGCGGCGAGGGCGCCGCTCCTACAGGAGGAAGCGCCGGCTCCGGGGCGGGGTTGTAGGAGGCCCGCCCCCGGGCCGATTGCGGGCGACAGCGCGGTGCGGGCAATCGCGGCGGGGGCGCCGCTCCTACAGGCGCGGGCAATCGCGGCGAGGGCGCCGCCGCTCCTACCGAGGTTGATCATGTCGACATAGCGGTTGAGTTGTCGGTGTCCCATCAATGTGTTCTACCTAATGTCAGCTAATGTCAGTTCGTAGACCAGGCTGTAGGCCTCGGCCATGACCGGAATGCTGAAGCGCTGCACGGCGTGCTGCCGAGCGTTGCCGCCGTGTTCGGCAATGCGCGCCGGGGCGTCCAGATAACCGAGCAAGGCCTGTGCCATGCCACCCACATCACCCGGCTGTACCAGCATGCCGTTGATGCCCTCCTCCACCAGTTCGAGATTGCCGCCCACCGCGGTGGCGATCACCGGCAGGCCGCTCGCCAGCGCTTCCAGAATGGTATTGGAAATCCCCTCGTTTTTGGACGGCAACACGAACACGTCGAGCACCTGCATGATGTCCGCGATGTCGTCGCGCGCGCCCGGCAGCCAGGCCAGGTGCGCCAGGCCGGCGGCCTGCAGCAGGTCGAGGCAGGTCTTGCGGGCCGGGCCTTCACCGACGATGACCAGTCGCGCGCGCGCGGCACGCTCGGGCTGCTGGCGCACCAACTGGATGAAGGCGCGGGTGAGCGTGGGGTAATCCTTGACCGCGACCATGCGCCCCACCGAGCCGAACACGATGCTGTCGGGATGGGCGAACGCCGGCCGCGCCCCTTCACGCGGATGGAATTTTTCGCTGTCGACGCCGTTGTAGATATGGTGCAACTTGCGCGGCGGCACGCGGATGGCCAGACGCAGCCAGGTCTCAAGGTCCTGACTCACGGCAATGTAGTTCGACACGAAGGGCTTGGCGGCGCGGCGCAGCAGGTTGTATTTCCAGTTCTGGCCATACAGGTCGAACACGTCGCGCCCATGCTCGCCGTGCACGGTGGCGCGGATGCCGGCGGCCGCGGCGACGAACTGCGCCTCCAGCGCCGCCAGGTTGCGGGTGTGCACCAGATCGGGCTTGAGTTGGCGCAGCAGCTTCCACAAGCGCAGCGTCCAGCCGAAGCCATGGCCGGGGGCGCGGTGCAGCGCATGGAATTCGACCGGCTGCGCGGTGATTCGCTGGCGGAAATCGCCGTAGTCGGTGAGCGCGACCACGGTGTGGCGGTAACGGTCCGGCGGCAGGGTGTTGAACAGGTTGACCATGCCGTTTTCCATGCCACCGGTATCGAAGCGATGGACGATATGCACGATGTGTGCGGTCACCGCCCGTCGACCTGATCGAGCGCGCGCCCGATAGCCGGTGCCATGTCGGCGGCAAAGCGCGCGAGGGTGGCGACCGCGGTCGCGTGTTCCGCCGCGTCGTACGGGGTGGCGATCAGCACCGACAGGCCGTCGTCGCGCTGCAGTCGCGCCCGGTCGAGCGCCAGGTTCAGCTTGGCGGCATGGTCGTCGACGGTGGGGTGCTGGTTGATCAGGTTCCACTGCCATACCAGCAGACGCTGGCCATCGCTGCCGCGCAGCTTGGCCTGCCGCACCTGGCGCGACTGGCCGCCGATTTCCACCGTGACGTGGGTTTCGCCGATGTTCGACCAGGCCGGGTCCTTCTGCCGGATCATGAAATTCTGCGAGTTGATGAGCTCGGCATCCTGCCGCTGGGTGACGTAGTAATTGAGCTCCAGCAGCACGCTGCGCCCGGCCTGGGCATACGACTGGCGCAGTTGGCGGTCGGCGCCGACCCAGTGTGGCGTCCAGCTGGTGAAGGTCGCGGCCGGCCGCCAGCCGCCCCGCGACTCGACCTGCAATTCCGGCATGGACGGCAGCGGGCGCGCGCTGAGCCAGCTGGCATAGGCCGGCCACAGGCCTGCAACCAGCAGGACCGCGATCGCCACCGGCAGGCGCGGCCGCGCGGGCCGGTCTGTCGGCACGGCAACGGGCGATGCGACACCAGTTTGTGACTGGCCGGGCTCGGGCTGGTCGTCCTCGCGCCAGAAGCCGCCGATCCAGAACAGCAGCAGCATGACCAGACCGAAGAACACCCAGCCGTAAATGTAGTGGTCAACGCCGAGCGCCAGTTTCATGTCGGAGAGGTGGGCGATCATCACGATCATGTAGGCGCGCCCGCTGTTGGCGAAGATCGGCACGATGATGGCCGCGATCGAGAACAGCAGCCGCCGTTTCCACGAGCGGTAGGTGAGATAGGCGTACAGCACGCCGAGCGTGACCGAGGCGATCAGATAGCGCAGCCCGGAACAGCCTTCGACCACAGACCAGTCGCCGCTGGGAATGCTGAAGAACGTGCCTTCGCGGTACACCGGGATGCCGGTTGCCTGCAGCATCGCCACGGTGAAATCGGCCGTCACCCCCATCAGCGGCTGGATCAGGAACTCGCCCACCGGTACCGCGAAAAACAGGAACATCAGGGGGAAGAATGCGGCCCACACGAAGCGCCAGCCGAGCAGCGTCCACACCGCGGCAATCAGCATGGCAATGAACGCGTATTGCGCGACGACGTTGACGCTGCCGGCGTCGGCCAGCAGCCAGCCGGCGCCGGCAGCCGCCAGCAGGATCAGTCCGCGCAGGTCGGGCCGCGGCTGCACCTGTGCCAGCTCATGGCGCTGGCGCCAGAGGAGCCAGGCGCTGATGGGGAAAATGAGATAGCCGTGGGTGAAGGTCTCCGAGCGCTCCCATATTTCGACCATCGAGTAGAACGTCGGCCAGAACACGCCGGCCAGGATCAGCAGGACGCCGAAGGTCAGCGCACCCGGCAGCAGCCAGTTGCCGCGCGGGGGAACGGCGGGAAGGGCATCGGGCAGCGCGCTCATGCGGGGCAGGTCTCCAGAAGGGGGGGCATGACCGCTGCCTGTTCAAACAGGGGGTCGATCGTGCTCAGATTACGGGCCCAGTCGTAGTGGGCGAGGATGCAGTCGCGCGCAAGCGCGGCGGAGACCACGGTCTGCAGACGGGCGACGACGGCATGGGCGAATTCGGCTTCGCCCAGCGCCAGGGTGAAGTCGCGTCCGGACGCGGCGCGGATGCCTTCGGCGGCCTGGGCGCTGGCGACGACGGGACGCGCCATCGCCATCGCTTCGAGCACCTTGTTCTGCACGCCGCGTGCGATGCGCAGCGGGGCGACCGCGCAGGCGGCATGGGCCAGCCAGGGCCGCACGTCGGGCACGCCGCCGGTGACGACGACGCCGGGCTGGCGCGCCAGCTCCAGGACGGCGTCACTGGGGCGGCTGCCGACGATGGTGAACTGCGCGCCCGGCACCGCCGCGCGGACGGCGGGAAAAATCCGTTCGGCAAACCAGCTGACGGCGTCGACGTTGGGCCAGTAATCCATCGCGCCGGTGAACACCACGCCCTGCACGCCGGGCGGATACGGATCCGGATAGTCGCGCGCCGGGGAGAAATAGTCGGCGTCGACGCCGTTCTCGAACGCGCCGATCTTGTGCTGGGCGGCCGGCGCGCGCTGTTGCAGCAGCGCCGCCTCGGCGTGCGACACCAGCAGGGTGGCGTCGAAATCCTGCGCCACCCTCGCCTCCCATGCCGCCAGCTTGCGGCCTTCGCGGGCGTACACCCACGACAGCGGCCAGCGCTGGGTCGGCGCGTATTGGGTCCACTTGTCGGAATCGACATCGACCATGTCGAGCACGCGGCGCGCGAGGCTGGCCGGCATGAACTGCGCCATCGCCGAAGAGAACGCGAGTCCGCGCGTCACCGTGCCGGAGGCGGCGAGTTCATGCGCCCAGCGGGCAAGTTCGCGGTTGCGGTAATACGGCAGGGTCAGTGCCTCGCCGCTCAGCAGGCCGACCAGGCTTGCCAGTTTGGCGCGGCGCGGGTGCAGCGGCAGCAGCTTGATCGATGCGCAATACGGTTTCAGCGCGTCCCGGTACTGCCAATCGTCGGGATCGTCGACGAAGGCGCCGAGATGAATGGCATAGCGCGTGGAGAGATGCCGCAGCAAGTGGAACGAGCGGATCTTGTCGCCCTTGTTGGGCGGAAACGGAATGCGATGGGCGAGAAACAGCAGGCCTTCCATAGAATCAAGCCGGGGAAAAACAGTAACCACAGAGGCACAGAGGCACAGAGAAGACCACATTCGCTGTCTCTCTGATCGGGTAGGGTTTTCCTCTGTGCCTCTGTGCCTCTGTGGTGAAAAGCACTTGATTCATCCCAGATTCTTCACGATATGCGGCCCGATCACGTTGGCGAGCGCCAGCGGCATTTTTTTCCAGGCCAGGATGAACAGGCGGTACTTGGGGTTGAGCGGATTGATTTCGGGGACGTCCGTGTCGGTCACCAGAAAATACTCGTAATGCAGCGGCGTCGGCTCGAAGCCCCAGTTCTTCTTGAAGTCGAACGAGCCGGTGCCGCGCTTGCTGCGGCCGAAGTCGAACACGCGCAAGCCGCGCTCGCAGGCGCGCCGCATCAGGTCCCAGTACATGAAGTCGTTGCCGGCCACCGCGCGCGCGGCATCGACGCCGCCGCCGTAATACGGCAGCACTTCGTCGCGGAAATAGAACGACATCACGCTGGAAATCACTTTGCCGTCGAGCGTGATGGTCAGCACTTCGCAGTCGTCGCCGAATTCATCCTTCAGCAGGCGGAAAAACTTGCGCGAAAAAACCGGCGTGCCGAGGCGATGCACGCTCGCCGAGTAGGCCTGGAAAAAGCGCGTGGTGTCGGCATCAATCTCGCCAGTCAGCCCGGCCTTGATCCCCTTCCTCACCATCGCCCGCTGCTTGCGCGGGATGGCGTTCATATTGGCCTCGATTTCGGGTTCGATGGTCTTCTTGAACGTGACGTACAGGTCCTTGGTCGGCCAGTGGGCATGCTGCGCGGCCTGATTGCGGTATTCGAGCGCGCCGACCTTGAGCGTGCCGGCGAGCGCCTGCGCGGCTTCGTCGAGTGCACGGAAAGCGGCGTCGTGGTCGGCCAGGATGCCGCCGTAGGCGCAGAACGGCAGCGAGCCTAAGCCATGGCCGAACAGCCAGCTGTTGATCTCGGCCAGCGGCAGCACCCCCACCACCTCGCCACCGCGTTCGGCCAGCAGGAAATGGGTGCGGTGGCCGAATGCCTCCTCGATCACGCGGCGCCAGCCGGCGCGGTGGAAGAAGGTCGCGTCCGGATGCGTGTTCACATAAGCGTCCCAGCGCGCGAGGTCGCTGGTTGCCAGCGATCGCACCGTGACGTCAGCCGACAACGCGGCAGGAAATTCGGCCTGCATGTTCAACCGGGTTTCTCCGTCTGGATGTCAGCGCATGATACAACCGTGACGGCCCGGCGGGGTTGCAACAGACCCGCAAACGCGACCCCCCTTTGTAGGAGCACCCGCAAGGGGTAGGCCATGGTTGTATAGCCGACAAGTCGGCAACAACCGCGCACCGGCGCCCTCGCCGCGATTGCCCGCATCGTGTTTCCGCACGCAATCGGCCCGAGGGCGGGCCTCCTACAGGGGGGTGTTGGGAAATCCGGGTTCATTTTTCAGTCAGGAACACGCGGTCGACGCGGTCCCATTCAAAGTCGTTCAGCAATTGGCGTAGTCTGCCCGGCATGCGTTGCAGGTTGACGTAATGGCGAAAGCGCGTCTTGGCGGAAATGCCGTGCTGGCGCGGCTGCCCGGCGTCGAGCTCCCAGGGATGGAAATAGAACATGCACGGCGCCTGGTCCCGCGCGTTGACGCGCCGCAGCATCCAGCGCGACACCTCGTACGGCAGCAGGCGGAACCAGCCACCGCCGGCAGCGGGTAGGTTGCGGCCCATCAACGGCAGCGTGGTCGGCGGCAGTTCGAGGATGCCGGCCTCGCCATTGGGCCGGTGCGGAAAGCGCGGCGCGTCGGGCATGCCGTAGTGGTCGTGTTTGACCGGATAGATGCTGGAGCTGTACACGTATCCGGCGTTTTCCAGCTCCTCGACCGCCCACCAGTTGTGCTGGTTGATGGAAAAGCTCGGCGCGCGGTAGCCGCGGATGGCGACGCCGCCGAGGTCTTCGAGGAGGCGCTTGGCGTGGGTGATGTCGTCGCGGAATGCGGCCGGCGTGAGGTCGGACACGCGCTGGTGGCCGTAGCCGTGGCTGGCGAGTTCGTGGCCGCCGGCGACGATGCGCCGCACCACCTGCGGGTGGCGTTCGGCGATCCAGCCGAGGGTGAAAAAGGTCGCGCGGGTGTCGGCCTCGTCGAGCAGGCCGAGGATCGCGTCGACGTTGCGCTCGACCCTGCACGGCAGGCTGTCCCAGTCTTCGCGGCGGATGTGCGGGGCAAACGCCGAGACCTGAAAGTAGTCCTCGACGTCGACCGACATGGCGTTCTTGATCGGCCCTGCCATCACGCAGCCCGTGTCCCTTTGCGCTGCGGCAGCCAGCCCTGCAGGGTATGCGCAATGCGCATCGCCGCGCGGCCATCCCAGTATTCCGGAATGCGCCCGGCCTTGCCGCCGTGGGTCATGACGTCGTTGAACGCCGCCCGGATCGCAGCGGGATCGGGGCCGACCAGGGTGTTGGTGCCCTCGGCGATCGTGATCGGGCGCTCGGTGTTCTCGCGCAGGGTGAGGCAGGGCACGCCCAGCGCGGTGGTCTCTTCCTGGATGCCGCCGGAATCGGTGAGCACCAGCTTGGCATCGCGCATCAGGCCGAGCATTTCCAGATAGCCGAGCGGCGGCAGGATGTGCAGGCCGTCGAGGCGGGCGGTGAAGCCGAATTTCTCGATGTTGCCACGGGTGCGCGGATGCAGCGGCATCACCACCGGCAGGCTGCGGTTGATTTCGCCGATCACATCGAGCAGCCCGGCCAACGTGGCGGGGTCGTCGACGTTGGACGGCCGGTGCAGCGTCAGCACCGCATACTGCGGCAGCTTCGTGCCGAGGGTGTGGCTGGCCGCCACCGCGCGTTCGAGGTTGCGGTGCAGGGTGTCGATCATCACGTTGCCGACGAACTCGACGCGCGCGGGGTCGATGCCTTCACGCACGAGGTTGGCGAGCGCGCTCTTTTCGGTGATGAACAGGAGATCGGAAATCTGGTCGGTCAGCACGCGGTTGATTTCTTCCGGCATGCCGCGGTCGTAGCTCCTGAGGCCGGCCTCGACGTGGATCACCCGCACGCCGCGCTTGGCCGCCACCAGCGCGCAGGCAATGGTGGAGTTCACATCGCCCACCACCAGCACCGCCTGCGGCTGCACGCTTTCGAGCACTGGCTCGAAGCGCTTCATCACCTCGGCGGTCTGCACCGCGTGGCTGCCGGAGCCCACTTCCAGGTGATGGTCGGGACGCGGGATGCCAAGATCGGCAAAGAAGCTGTCGCTCATCGCCGCGTCGTAATGCTGGCCGGTGTGCAGCAGCTGGGCGGCGATCCCGGTCTCGGCCAGTGCGGCCATCACCGGGGCGATTTTCATGAAATTCGGGCGCGCGCCCGCGACGCATAAGACCTGGGTCATGGCTGGGGTGTGCTGTCCTGCCTGTCTCCCGGCGCAGTTCCGTCTGCCGCCGCATTGCGCTCGCTCACGGTGTACAGAATCTTGCGCACGATGGGCAGGATGCGGTTGACCGAGCGTTCCATCTGCTCGACCCGCTGGGTCAAAAGCGCGGCATCTTCGTTGTGGGGCATGCCGTCGCTGGATGCACCGCCGTTGATGCCGGTGGCGCCATGGAAATCCTGGTGCGCGACTTCGTTCTTCAGGTCGGCGATGACTTCGCTGACCTCGGCTTCGCCGAAATGGGTCTTCTCTTCGAGAAAACCGAACAGCAGCAGGCGGTCGCAGGTGGTGTTGATGCGACGAGGGATGCCGCCGGTAAAAAGATGCAGCGCGGCAAAGGCTTCCGCATCGAAGGTGGGGCTGCCCTGCCAGCCGACGGTGCGCAGGCGGTGTTCGATGTAGCCGCGGGTTTCGTCCGCGTCGATCGGCCCCAGGTGGTAGGAGGCCACCACGCGCTGGCGCAGTTGCTGCATGTTGGGGCTTTGCAGGATGCCGCGGAACTCGGGCTGGCCCAGCAGGAAGGTCTGGATCAGCGAGCGCTCGTTGTTCTGGTAGTTGGACAGCATGCGCAGCTCCTCGACCGCGCGCGGGGCGAGGTTCTGCGCTTCGTCGACCACCAGCAGCGTGCGCTTGCCCTGGCGCGTGGCCGCGATCAGAAACGCTTCCAGGTTCTTCAGCAGCGCCGATTTGGTGAGGCCTTCGTGCTCCAGCCCGAACGAGGCGGCGACGCTGCGCAGGGTGTCTTCGGCATCCAGCTGGGTCGACACCAGCTGCGCGGCAACCAGGTTGTGGGCCTCGAGCTGACGAAACAGGTTGCGCACCAGCGTGGTCTTGCCGGCGCCGATTTCGCCGGTGATGACGATGAAGCCCTCACCGAGCGACAGGCCGTAATCGAGATATGCCATCGCCCGCTTGTGCCCCTTGGAACCGTAGAAAAAACGCGGGTCGGGGTTGAGCTGAAAGGGTTTGGCGCTGAAGCGGTAGTAATCTTCGTACATGAACGGTCCGTTTTCTGAGGGTGGCACAGCCCGTGTGCACGCAGGATGCGAAGCAACGGCTGTGCCATGCCGGAAGACTGGTCAGAAGCGCATGTTGACCGAGGCCGTGAGGCGGTTTTCGTCGTAATTGGCATCCGCCACGTTCGAATCCCGCTGGATCTGGCGGAAAGTCAACGCGCCGCTCAAATCGGTGGCGAATTGATGGTGGATGCCCAGCGAAAGGGTGAGCAGGTCGTCCTCCCGATCGGTGGTGCCGGAGAGGGCGGCAGGCACCTCGTTGCGGGTCAGGCCGACGCTGCCAATGACATTGGTCTTGGGGGCGTAGCGGTAATTCACCGCGCCGGTGACACCGCGGCTGCGATCCTCGCTGTCGAGCAGCTGGTAGTCGCGGCGGGTGTCGAATGCACTCAGCGAATAGTTGAGCTTGCCTTTCCCCCAGCTTACCCCCGCGCGCAGGGTTTTGGAGACGAAGACGCCGTTGCGCAAATCGAACAGCAGGCCGGGCTTTGCATTGAAGCTCACGCAGTTCGTCGGGGCAGGCGGAAAGCTGAATGGCCAATCCTCGAAGATTTGAATCTCTCCATCCACAAGACATTGATAGTCATACATCGTGCTGGTCGTCCCCAGGAACTGGCTGATGTCGCTGACATCTTCGGCATAACTCAGATTCCAGTTCGAGGTGCGGGCGCGGTGACGGGCCGTCGCGCTGTAGGTGTTACCGAAGAAGCGCTCGCCGACCGAGGCTTCGAAACTGGTGCGACGTGAAGGTGCCCAGCCGGCGCCCACGCTCCAGGAAGAGCCGTCGGTTTCGGTGGCGCTCAGGAAATCGTTCCATTCCTGCCCGACAGTGCCGAATACGCGAAACTTGCGGTTCAGGGCATAGCCCGCCGAGGCGGTCGCGCGCTCGAAGGTCGAATCGCCGACAAGTTCGTCGTGGTTGTTGACCTCACGGATCGAGTAGTTCAGCCCCCAACTCAGGTCAGTGAAACGGGTGCCGCTGTTGAGCGAGGCACTGAGCGCATCGCTGACCGCGTTGGACGCGACATCGTTTTCGAAAATGGCGCCGGAATGGGTGTAGCGCGCCTGCGCATTGGCGAAGGTGCCGATGCGCTGCTGGATGTAGGGGCTGATGGTATAGGTGCCGACGGTGGCGCGGTTGCTGTCGTTGATCTCGGCCTCGGCCGGCGAACCCAGCAGCGAAATCAGTTCCTGCGAGATGCGGGCGCTGCCGTCGATGAAGAGGAAGTCATCGATCAGTTCGGCTTTGCCCATGGCGTTGAGGTTGTGATAGAAGTCGCTGCTATCGCCCTCGCCGAAGCGAGCCACGCCTGTCAGGCCGTATTGCATGGTGGCCTGCAGCCGCCGCGAACCCTGGGAGCGCAGCGTGAAACTCGGGGTCACGCTGAGGATCAGCGCATTTTCCGGGTCCGTCGCGCTTTGATTGGCATTGTCGGTAAAACTGGCCGACGCGCCGACGCTGCGATCCAGGCGCCAGTCGAGGGCTTGCGCGGGCATCGCAAAAGCCATCGCCATGAAAATAAAGCCCGCGCCTGCCGGGAAAGCCGGGCTGCACGGGCGCGGCTTATTTGCCGTAACTGCCATAGTAGCCATAGTAGTAGTCTGCGCCCGGGGTCGGCGTGGTCTTGTTCAGCAACATGCCCACCACTTCGCATGACTGGATATGGCTCAAGGCTTCACGCACCGCATCCTGCGAGGTCCGCTCGGCTTCCACCACCATGATGATCTGTCCCATGTGGGTGGCCAGCACACTCGATTCGCTGGTCGCCAGCAGCGGCGGCGAATCGAACAGGATGATGCGGTCCGGATAGCGGTTGCCGATATCCTCGATCAGGCGCGTCATGGCGGCGCTGGCCAGCAGCTCGGTGGCGCGCTTGTAGGTGCGGCCGGCGGGCAGCACGCTCAGCTTGGCGATGTCGGTGCGGATCAGCACATCGGACAGTTTCAGGTCCTTGTCCTGCAGCACGTCGAGCAAGCCCTTGTCGGCGTGGATGCCGAGATACTCGGGAATGCGCGGCTTGGCGACGTCGGCGTCGACCAGCAGCACGGTGCGATCCATTTCCATCGCCATCGAAATGGCCAGGTTGATGGCGCAGAAGCTCTTGCCTTCACCCGGCAGCGAACTGGTGACCATGATGAGGTTGCCGTTCTTGACCCGCGCGGCGCCCTGACCGAAGGCGTTGGCGATGAGCGGACGCTTGATGATGCGGAACTCTTCGGCGATCTGGCTTTTCTCGGCATCCGGCGACACCACGCCCATGCGGTGGAGGCGCGCCAGGTTGATCGACTGCACCTGGCTGTTGCCTTCCGGCACATCTTCGGCACCCGTCGCATTGAACATCGGTTCGACCGGGGTGGCGACAAAGGGCGAAGCGTGGCCGCCGCGCTGCGGGTTGGGCGTGTTTTCGATCAGGCCGGCGTCATGGCCGGACTCGCTGTTGCCGACCTGGGGCGCGGGGCGGGGTGCGCCGGCGCCAATCTTGCCGGCTGCTTTTTCAATAATGCTCATGGTTTCTCCTAGCCTGCGCGCGACACAACCAACTGCAGGATCATCACGGCGCCATACGCGCCGATCAAGCCGCCCAGCGCGGCCAGATAGGCCAGCATGCCCTTGCGCTTGCGGCTGCGGGTTTCATCGGTTTCCACCCGCCCCACGGCCCCCAGCAGCGGCAACCCGGTCAACTCACGCAGGGCGCGGCGGTCGGTCACGGTGCGGCGTAGCTGGCTCAGCAGGAAGGCCACCGCGATACCGGCGCCGAGTCCGCCCAGCGTCACCAGTGACAACAGCAGCGGGCGATCCGGCCCCGCCGGCTGACTCGGCACGAAAGGTGGGTCGATCACACGGAAGTCGACGGTGTCGGTCTTGCTTTCGACTTCGCCCGACATGGTGACCGATTCGCGGCGTTTCAACAGCGCATCGTAGTTCTGCCGGTAGACCTCGTAGTCGCGCATCAGCTGGGTGTAATCCTGCTCCACCTGCGGAATCATGTTGGACGCATTGCGCAGGTCGCTGTAGCGGCGCTGATATTCGTTCACCCGGGCGCCCAGCGAAGACACCGTGGCATCCGCCTCGGCGATGGCGATGGTCAGCTGCTGATAGACCGGATTCTGGATTCGGGCACCAGCCGGATCGGCATTGCGCCCGGCCAGATCGATCTTCTTCTGTTCTTCCAGCCTTTCAATCAGGCGCTTGGTCGACTGGATGTCGGGATGCAGGTCGGTGTATTGCATGCGCAGCTGGTCAATCTGCTGTCGCAGCGCCTGAATGCGGCCGTCGATCTCGCTGTTGCCCGATGCCATCGCTGCAGCGGCGAGCTCGGGCTCTTCGTCTTCCAGTTGACGCTTGAGCTGGTTGCGGCGGTTGACGGCTTCCTGCTGGTCCAGCTGCGCCTGGCGCAGCTGCGCCGTGGTTTCGGCCAGCTTGGCGTAGTAGTCACCACCCTGCCCCGGCATCATGCCGATGTGTGCCCGCTTGAATTCAGTGAGTGCGGTTTCGGCGTCGGTGAGCTTCTGCTGGTATTGCTGCAGCTGGTCCTCGATGAAGCGCTGCGAGCTGGAAATATCCAGGCGGGTCTTGCCGAGGCTGGTTTCCACAAAAATGGTCAACAGCGACTGCACGACTTTCTTGGCCAGTTCGCCATTGGGGTCCTGATAGCTGATGGTGTAGAGGTTTTCGCGCCCGGTATCGGCGATGCTGATGCGGCTGGCCATGCCATTCAGCAATGCCTCGGCCTGCTCGGGCGTTTTGGCCCTCACGTCGAGGTCGGTCATGCGCGCGACCTTCTCCAGGGTCGGTCGGCTGACCAGCTGGCGCGTCATCATCGTGATCTGCTGGTTGACGCTGGGCTGAACCGCCAGTCCGGCGAGCAATGGCTGCAGCAAGCTCTGGGTATCCACGTAGACGCGTGCCGACGCCTGATAGCGGTCGGGGATCGTCATCACCCAGGTCCAGCCGATGATGCACACCAGCCAGGCCACCGCCACGCCCCACCAGCGGCGGCGCCAGATAGCCTTGGCATAACCCAGTATTTGTTGAAGTATTTGATCCATAACGGCGTTCCATCAAGAAGCGCCGCACAATGCGGCGCAGACAACCTTAGAACAGGCTTTCAGGCACCACCAGCACATCACCCGGGCGCATGTCGACGTTGGCTGAAATGTCACCCCCTCGCAGCAGGTCTTCCAGCCGCACGCCGAGACGTTCCTGCTTGCCGTTTTCGGTACGCAGGATGTAGGCCTTGTTGCCCGCGGCAAAATCGGTGAGGCCGCCGACCGCGATCATCAGGTCGATCAGACTCATCTTTTCACGATAGTTGAGCGCCTGCGGCTTGGCCGCCTCGCCGACCACGCGGAGCTGCTGGTCGAACGGACCGACGCCGCCGCCGACGATGACGGTGACGATGGGTTCCTGGATGTATTTGGCCAGCGCCTTTTCAATGTCGCGCGCCAACTGGGTGGGGGTCTTGCCGGAGGACTGCAGGTCCTCGATCAGGTTCATGGTCATCTTGCCGTCGGGGCGCACCGGGAAGCTGCCGGACACCTCGGGATTGCGCCAGACAAACACATTGACCGAGTCACCCGGGCCGACCAGGTAATTCCAGTCGAACTGCCCGGTGCGCTCGGGCGCAGGCGGATAGGTCGGCGTGCCGGCGCAGCCCGCCATGGCAGCAACGGCCAGCACGACGCTAGCGCGCGCGATATGCTTGTTGATCGAAAACATGTCCACCCTCCCTTAATATGCAGTTAATCCGCTGGCATTATGCCTGAGCGAATTACATCCGGTTACATCGCCCGAGACTATAAGCAAGCCTCAGGCCAGGCTATAAACGCTCCGGCCGGTTTGTTAAGCAAGGGCCCCACACCGTCCAGAACGTCGGCAACCCGACACGGGTGTCGTAAGCCCGCCGCCTGTCGCGGTATCATGCCGCCCCATGAGCCCTCACGAAATCGACAGTCTCGACACCCTGCGTCTGCGCATCCGCGAATTCGCCCGGGCGCGCGCATGGGAAAGCTACCATACGCCCAAGAACCTGGTCATGGCGCTCTCCGTGGAAGCGGCGGAACTGCTGGAACCCTTCCAGTGGCTGACCCCGGAGCAAAGCCAGCACCTGAACGCCGAGCAGCACGAGGCGGTACGCCAGGAAATCGCCGACGTGCTGATCTACCTGACCCGGCTGGCCGATCTGCTGGACATCGATCTGCTGGCCGCCGCCGCCAACAAGCTGGCGCTCAATGCGCGAAAATACCCGATTGAAAAATCGCACGGCAACGCCACCAAATCTACGGACTTCAAGAATGACTGAAAGAATGACTGACCTCTATTTCAAGCACCACGTCTTTTTCTGCACCAACCAGCGCGAGGATGGCGCCAAATGCTGCGGCGCATCCGGCGGCCAGCACATGCGTGATTACCTGAAAAAAAAGGTGAAGCAGGCCGGCCTCAACGGCAAGGGAAAATACCGCATCAACAGCGCCGGCTGTCTCGACCGCTGCGATGAAGGCCCGCTGCTGGTGGTGTATCCCGAAGGCGTCTGGTACACCTACGTGGACGAATCCGACATCGACGAGATCTTCGAGATCCACCTCAAAAAGGGTCAGATCGTCGAACGCCTGCAGCTGAAGTGAAGCGGCCGGGCGAAGCGGCCAAAACAAAACGCTACAAGCTGCGCATTCCGGTTTCGGTCGGCAAGCTGGAGACCGTGATCGACGACCCCGAAACCGACCGCCGCGGCCTGCTGCTGGTGGCGCACCCGCATCCGCTGCATGGCGGCAGCCTGGACAACAAGGTCGTCACCACGCTCGCCCGCGCAGCCAACGAGGCCGGCTGGGTCAGCGTGCGGCCGAACTTTCGCGGCGTCGGCATGAGTGACGGCGAATTCGACGCCGGCGTGGGCGAGACCGACGACCTGCTGGCGGTCGCCCGCTTCGTCGAAGCCAGTTACCCCGGCCTGCCATGGGCGCTCGCTGGCTTTTCCTTCGGCGCCTTCGTGCAGCACCGCCTGCGCCAGGAACTGCACGCCAAGCGGCTGATCCTGGTCGCGCCGGCGGTCACCATGTACGAGTTCGACCCGGTGCCCGCGGATACGGTGGTGATCTACGGCGACGCCGACGAACTCATCCCGCCCGCCGCGATCCGGCTGTGGGCCGAGCAACAGCAGCTGGCAGTAAAGAGCATCCCCGGCGCCGGGCACTTTTTCCACGGCAAGCTGAAGGAGCTGAAACAGGCGTTTCTGGAGGCCTGCCCGTGCTGAAGGTGCGCGGTCTGACGAAAAAATACGGCGACACCGAGGTGGTGCGCGGCCTCGATCTGCACGTGCGACGCGGCGAATGCTTCGGCCTGCTGGGCCCCAACGGCGCCGGCAAGACCACCACGCTGCGCCTGCTGCTGGGCCTGATCGAACCCGACGCCGGCAGCATCGAGCTGGCCGGCATCGCGGTGCCGCGGCACGCGCGCGAGGCGCGCATGAAGGTCGGCGTGGTGCCGCAGATGGATAACCTCGACCCGGACTTTTCGGTGCGTGAGAATCTGCTCGCCTACGGCCGCTACTACGGCATGAGCAAAGCGGCGGTCGCCGCGCGCGTGCCCGCGCTGCTGGAGTTCGCCGGGCTTTCCAGCAAGGCCGACGCGCAGATCGCCCAGCTGTCGGGCGGCATGAAGCGGCGCCTCACGCTGGCGCGCGCGCTGGTGCACGACCCCGACATCCTGTTTCTCGATGAGCCCACCACCGGACTCGACCCGCAGGCGCGCCACCTCATCTGGCAAGGGCTTCGGCGGCTGATCGCGGACGGCAAGACCATCGTGCTGACCACGCATTTCATGGAGGAGGCCGAGCGCCTCACCGACCGCCTGGCCATCCTCGACCATGGCCGTCTGGTGGCCGAGGGCGCGCCGCACGCCCTGATCGCATCGCACATCGAACCGGCGGTGGTCGAGGTCTACGGCGAAGGACTGGGCGCCTGGATGCGCGATTACGCCGGCCCGGTCTGCCAGCGCGCCGAGACCGTCGGTGAAACCCTGTTCTGCTACACCGGCAATGCCGAGCGCGTGATCGATGCGCTGAAGCAGGCGCCTGCGCTGCGCTATTTGCACCGGCCGTCGAATCTGGAAGACGTGTTCCTCAAACTCACCGGGAGGGATCTGCGTGATTAAGCATCTGCGGCTGCCCCGTCTTTCCTGGCGCTTCATTCCGGTATGGCAGCGCAACTACCTGGTGTGGAAGAAGCTTGCCATTCCGTCCATCCTCGGCAACCTGGCCGACCCGATGCTGTACATGCTGGGGCTGGGCTACGGCCTCGGCAGTCTGTTGCCCGACGTCGCCGGCATGCCCTACCTCACCTTCCTCGCCGCCGGCACGGTGGCCTACAGCACGATGAACGCCGCTACCTTCGAGGTGCTGTATGCGAGCTTCTCGCGCATGCACGTGCAGCGCACCTGGGACGCCATCATGAACGCGCCGCTGACGCTCGACGACGTGTTGCTGGGCGAACTGACCTGGGCGGTGGCGAAGAGCCTGCTGTCGGGGCTGGCGATCCTGGCGGTGATCTGGGGGCTGGGGCTGTACGGCGATTTCTGGATGACGCTGTGGATCATCCCGGTGGTGGCGCTGGTCGGCTTCTGCTTCGGCGGCCTGGGGCTGGTGATGAACGCGGTATCGCCGAGCTACGACTTCTTTCTCTACTACTTCAGTCTGGTGATCACGCCGATGGTGCTCTTGTGCGGCGTGTTCTTCCCGGTGTCGCAGCTGCCGCTGCCGGTGCAGGCAGTGTCGGCCTGGCTGCCGCTCACCCACGCCATCGACCTGGCGCGCCCGCTGGTGGTCGGCAACGTGCCCGGCGACATCGTTCTGCATGTCGCCGGGCTGCTGGTTTACGGCAGCATCGGCTACATCATCGCGCTGGCGCTGACCCGGCGGCGCCTTTTAATGTAGGAGCGGCGCCCTCGCCGCGATGCCGTGGTGTTTGCAGCGGTGCGAAAATCGCGGCGAGGGCGCCGGTGCGTGGTTGTTGTCGCTTCAGCGGCCATACAACCACGGCCTTACCCCCCGCGGGTGCTCCTAAAGGTGACGCGGTGGAATCAGACCCCCGCCGCCTGCTGGTCGGCGTGATAGCTCGAGCGCACCATCGGCCCGCAGGCCGCGTGCTTGAACCCCATCGCCAACGCCTCCTGCTCGAACTGGGCGAAGCGCTCGGGGGTGACGAAGCGCAGCACCGGCAGGTGGTGCTGCGAGGGCTGGAGATACTGGCCCAGCGTCAGCATGTCGACATCGTGGGCGCGCAGGTCGCGCATCACCTGCAGGATCTCGTCGTCTTCCTCGCCCAGGCCCAGCATCAGGCCGGACTTGGTCGGAATGTCGGGATGGCGTGTCTTGAAATCCTGCAAGAGCTTCAGCGAATGCGCATAATCGGCGCCGGGACGCGCGGCCTTGTACAAGCGCGGCACGGTTTCCAGGTTGTGGTTCATCACGTCGGGCGGCGCCGTTTCGAGCCTGTCCAGCGCCTTGTCGAGGCGGCCGCGGAAATCCGGGGTGAGGATCTCGATCCGGGTAGCAGGCGAAGCTTCACGCACGGCCGCAATGCACAGGGCGAAATGATCGGCGCCGCCGTCGCGCAGGTCGTCGCGATCGACGCTGGTGATCACCACATATTTCAGCGCCATCAGCGCAATCGTCTCGGCCAGGTGGCGCGGCTCATCCACATCCGGCGGCAAGGGCGTGCCATGGCCGACGTCGCAGAACGGGCAGCGCCGCGTGCACAGGTCACCCAGGATCATGAAGGTGGCGGTGCCGTGGCCGAAGCATTCGCCCAGATTGGGACACGAGGCCTCCTCGCACACGGTGTGCAGCTTGGCCTCGCGCAGGATGCCCTTCAGGCGCGCGACGTTCGGCACGTTGGGCGACTTGGCGCGGATCCACGACGGCAGGCGCATGCGCGGCTGCGGCACGATCTTGATCGGGATGCGCGCGGTCTTGGCGGCGCCTTTGTGCTGGATGGGGTCTGCCATAATGTGCTCGGACAACTTCGGTAATTCAACCTTCCGGATTTTAACTGATGCGACGCCTGACCCTTACCCTGCTTGCTGCATGGCCGCTTGCCGGCTTCGCCATCGAACAGCTCGCCGACCCGGAAACAGGTCTCGTCACCTGGCAAACCGAAACCGACGGCATCCAGGTGCGCCTGACCCAGATCAGCCCGGACCAGACGCGCGCCTTTTATCAGGCGCGCGGATTCTCGCCCGAGGCGGCGGAGCGCTACGCTCGCGAGTGCGTCTTCATGACCGTGGTGCGCAATATCGGGAAGCGGCCGCTCCGGCACAACCTGGCCAACTGGCGCTATGTTCCGGCGGGCCAGCCGCCGAACGCCATTCGCAGCAAGGTGGCGTGGGAACACCTCTGGAAGCGGCAGGGCGTGCCCGAATCGGCGCGCATCGCCTTTACCTGGGCACAGTTCCCCGCCACCCAGACCTTTGCCCCGGGCGACTGGAACCAGGGCATGACGGCCTACAGCGTGCCGCGCGACGTTCCGTTCGACCTGCGCTTCGTGTGGCACGCGAGCGGCCAGACCCATTCCGGAAAACTCGAACGACTGAGGTGTGCGGATGAAACTTCGTAAACACGTCGTGGACGCGGCACTGGCCATGTGCTGTGCGTTCGGTGGGGGGGCGCATGCCGCCGACCTGCCGCCGCTGTCGCACAGCCTGAACTTGCAGACGCCGAAGCCGGCGCCCGCCCTGAAATTCAAGGACATCGACGGCAAGACGCTCGACCTGGCGCAACTCAAAGGCAAGGTGGCGCTGATCAACTTCTGGGCCACCTGGTGTCCGCCGTGCCGCCGCGAGATGCCGTCGATGGCGCGCCTGTCGCAGGCGTTCAAGGGCAAGCCTTTCGTCGTGCTGGCGGTGAACGTGGGCGAGGATGCCGACACCATCGAGGCCTTCACCAGCCAGTTGGACACCACGCCGACCTTTCCCATCCTGCTCGACACCCGCAGCCAGGGCATGCGGGCGTGGAAGGTGGCGGGGTTGCCGACGACTTTCCTGGTCGACCAGCAGGGACGCATCGTCGCCAGCGCAATCGGCGGGCGCGAGTTCGATCACCCGGAGATGGTGCGGGCGATTCGGGGGTTGATCAATAAATAGGGGTCAGGGGATCATGGCACTCGGTTAAGCCGTTGAGCCCGAATAAATTCGCGGGTGACATCTCGCGGCGCGGTCAGCAGTGGCAGGTTTTTCGGTCGTCGTTTCTTGGCACGGGGCTCGATCCGGTCGGGTCGATGC
>JBAQND010000089.1:0-2967 GCA_049303455.1 Thiobacillus sp. | reverse complement strand
ATGGGAAGCCTCTCGTTTCGGGAAAGCGAAGCGTAAATACAGGATGGGAAGCAACATCAGCGTCAGCACCGTGGCGGTGATCAGGCCACCAATCACGACGATGGCCAGCGGCCGCTGGATTTCCGAGCCGGGCCCGGTCGCAAACAGCAGCGGAAGCAGGCCGAACGCCGTAATGGAGGCGGTCATCAGTACCGGCCGCAAGCGCCGTTTGGCCCCCTGCACCACGACTTCGCTCAGTTTCATCCCTTCGTTTTTCAGTTGATTGAAATAGCTGACCAGCACCACCCCGTTGAGGACGGCGATACCGAGCAGCGCAATGAAGCCCACCGACGCAGGAACCGACAGGTATTCGCCTGTCACCCACAAGGCGACGATGCCGCCGACCAGTGCGAATGGGATGTTGCTCAGAATCAGCAAAGCCTGGCGCACCGAGCGGAAGGTCGAGAACAGCAGGACGAAGACCAGTCCGAGTGCGACCGGCACAACCACAGTCAAACGCGCGGCCGCGCGCTGCTGGTTCTCGAATTGCCCGCCCCAACTGATGCGGTAGCCGGTGGGGAGGGGCACTTTCCGCATGACCAGCGCCCTGGCCTCCTCGACGAAGCCGACCAGGTCACGACCGCCGACGTTGGCGATCACCACGCTATAGCGGCTGCCCATTTCCCGGTCGATCTTGACCGGCCCCTCGGCGCGTTCCAGCGTGGCGACACTGGTCAATGGCACCGTGCTGCCAGCCTGGGTCGTGATCCGCATGGCGCCAAACTCGGCCGGCGACATGCGAACCGCCTCGGTGCCGCGCAATACGATCGGCGTGCGGCGGTTGCCCTCGATCACGATGCCGGCCCGCTGACCCTCGATCTGCGTGCGCAGCGCGTCCTGGATATCTTCGACGCTCAAACCCAGACGGCCAGCCTGCAAGCGGTCGACCGCGACCCGCAGGTACTGCACGCCGTCGTTCTGGACCGTGTACACGTCCTGATTGCCGGGCACCGTCTTGAGGAGCGCTTCGATCTGACTCGCATACGCATTGAGCTTGTCGAGGTTGGGACCAAATATCTTCACCGCCAGATCGCCGCGCACGCCGATGATCATTTCCGACACGCGCATTTCAATCGGCTGCGTGAAGCTGTATTCGATGCCCGGCATCGGGTCGAGCACTTTGCGTATCTCGTCCATCAGCGCGTCCTTGCTCTTCATGCGCCATTCGTCGCGCGGCTTTAACTGCAAGTACGTATCGGTCTGGTTGAGCCCCATCGGGTCGAGACCGATTTCGTCGGAGCCGGCACGCGCAACGACGCCGGTCACCTCGGGAATGGCTTTCATGAGGGCCTGGTGAATTTTCAGATCGAGCGCGGCGCTTTGTTCCAGGCTGATCGAGGGCAGTTTTTCGATGCCGACGATCAGATCGCCTTCGTCCATCGTTGGCATGAAAGTCTTGCCGACCTGGGTGTAGACCACGCCCGCCCCCACCAGCATCGCCACCGCCACGCCGACGACGACCCCCTGCCGGCGCATGCCCCAGGCAAGCGCCGGCTCGTAGAGCGCCAGCAGCTTGCGCGGCAGCCATGGGTCTTCATGCTTGACCTCGCGTAGCAGATAGGACGCCAGTACCGGGATGACGGTCAGCGACAACAATAGGGAGCCGGCCAGGGCGAACACGATGGTGAGCGCCACCGGCACGAAGAATTTACCTTCGAGGTCCTGTAGCGTCAGAAGCGGCAGAAACACGGTAATGATGATCAAGATCCCGGAAGTAACCGGAACCGCGACCTCGCGCACCGCGCGATAAACCGTATGCAAGCGCGGCAGCTTGCCGGCCGTGGGGTCGGTCGCCAGACGCTGCACGACGTTTTCGACCACCACCACGGCGGCGTCGAGCAGCATGCCGATGGCGATGGCCAGGCCGCCCAGGCTCATCAGGTTGGCCGACATGCCGAAGCCGCGCATCAGGATGAAGGTGATCAGCGCCGCCAGCGGCAGCACCAGCGCCACGGTCACGGCCGCCCGAACATTGCCCAGGAACAGTCCGAGCAAAATGATGACCAGCACCGTCGCTTCGAGCAGCGCGTTTGATACCGCGCCGACCGCCTTGTCGACGAGGGAGGCGCGATCGTAGAAAACGTCGAGCTTCACGCCTTTCGGCAGCGTCGGTTGCAATTCAGCCAGTTTCTTCTGCACGCCTTCAACAACTTTTTGCGCATTGGCACCCGCCAGTCCGAGCACCAGGCCCTGGACGGCTTCGCCCTTGCCGTCTTGCGTCACCACCCCGTAGCGCGTGACGGTGCCGATCTTGACCTCGGCCAGATTGCCGATGCGAACCGGGGCACCATCCTTCATCGTCACCACGATCGCACGCAGGTCGTCCAGATTCGTGACACTGCCCTCGCTGCGCACCAGCAACACTTCGTCGCCTTCGCCGAGCCGGCCCGCGCCGTCGTTGCGGTTGTTGGCGTCAATCGCCTCCCTGAGCTGCGCCATGGTCACGCCGCTGGCGGCCATTTTGAGCTGATCGGGCACCACCTCGAAGGCGCGCACCACCCCGCCCAGCGCATTCACGTCGGCCACGCCGGGCACCGTGCGCAATGCCGGCCGGATCACCCAGTCAAGCAGGCTGCGCCGTTCGGCCAGAGACATTCCCTCGGCCTCAACGGTAAACATGAACATCTCCCCCAACGGGGTGGTCACCGGCGCCATACCGCCCGAGATGCCGGCCGGCAAACTTTCCGTCAGCCCACCCAGGCGTTCACTCACCTGCTGGCGCGCCCAATAGATATCGGTTCCGTCCTCGAAGTCGATCGTCACGTCGACCAGGCCGTACTTGGTGACCGAACGCAGGATCTTGGTTTTCGGGATGCCGAGCATTTCCACTTCGATCGGCACCGCGATACGGCTTTCGACTTCCTCCGGCGTCATGCCGGGGGCTTTCATGATGATCTTGACCTGGGTGCTCGATACATCGGGGAATGC
>JBAQND010000088.1:0-42888 GCA_049303455.1 Thiobacillus sp. | reverse complement strand
TGCTGGGCCATGTCGGCATGGACGACTGGATCAATCTCGCGCTCGCGCCGGTGACGGGATGGTGGCTGGGGCTGCCGGTCGCGCTGGGCGTGCCGATCCTGTTCGGCGTGCTGCGCAAGGAACTGTCCCTGCTCATGGTGTTCAGCGCGCTCGGCACGCAGGAACTGGCCGGCGTGCTCGACACCACGCAGATCGCCACCTTCCTGGTGTTCCTGACCTTCTACGTGCCTTGCGTATCCACCTTCGCCATGATGCTGAGGCTGCTCGGCCGGCGCGACGCGCTCTATTCGGTCGGGCTGTCCATCGGCGTGGCGCTCGTCGTGGCGGCCGCGGTGCGCTGGCCGCTGGAGCTGGCGGGGAGGGTGTTATAGCGGTTGGCCGGCCTTAGCTGATTTCGGCGCCCCGCATGTCGAGAAACGCTTTGAGTATCGAGCGGTGGCAGCGGCTTTCGTCCTCGCAGTAGCAGCCGATGGAGAAGTTGGCGTGGTGCGAGAGGGCGGCGAGAAGATCCAGATCCCGCCTCGCTTCGGGCGCCTTCATTTCCGCAAGAAACCGCCGTTTGAACGCGCGCCAGGTTTTGTCGTCCGTGACCGGAAAGGCATCCCGAAGCAGGGCCTCGCTCGGAGACAGGTTCGGGAACCAGACGTCATATCATAGATGTTCATAGATGTCCTTCGACGCATGGTCTTCCTTCCGCACGCCGCGCGGGGGGGCGCCGCACCGTACCGATGCGCGGCCCCTCATCGCGCGCCCGGCTACTGCCTAATCGTACGATCCGCATGGCCATGGTCAGCCGTCAAATATGCCTTGGCTTTTTAACCATAGAAAATATTCCCTGTTTCTGCGCTACGCCGATCAAGGCCGCGGCGCATGGTTCACAGCGCAGCCAGCGTCTTGATGTGCGCCGCCACGCTGCGTCCCAAAGAACTGAGGTCGTAGCCGCCTTCGAGCAGCGAGACGATGCGGCATTCGGCGTGGCGCGCGGCCACCTCCATCACCTGTTCGGTGATCCAGGCGTAGTCCGCTTCGACCAGGCCGAACTGCGCCATGTCGTCTTCGCGGTGGCCGTCGAAGCCGGCGGAGAAAAACAGCATCTGCGGGCGGTGCGCTTCCAGGCGCGGCATGATCTGCGCGGTGAACGCCTCACGGTAGGCGGGGCCGGTGGTGCCGGCGGGCAGCGGCACGTTGACGATGTGCTCGCTGACGGTGTCCGCGCCGCAGTGGGGGTAGTAGGGGTGCTGGAAGGTGGAGCAGAGCATCACGCGCGGATCGTCGGTGAAGATGGCCTCGGTGCCGTTGCCGTGGTGGACGTCGAAATCGACGATGGCGACCCGTTCCAGGCCGTGCGCTTCAAGGGCATGCGCGGCGGCGACGGCGACGTTGTTGAAGAAGCAGAAGCCCATGGCCTGGTTGCGGGTGGCGTGGTGGCCGGGCGGGCGGCAGGCGACAAAGGCGTTGGCCACCTCGCCGCGCATCACCCGATCCACCGCCATGACGGCGCCGCCCGCGGCATGCAGGGCGGCGTCAAGCGTATGCGGGTTCATGATGGTGTCGGCGTCGATGGTGCGGAAACCCTCGCGGGGGGAAGCGGCCTCGAGGGTGTCGATGTAGGCGGCGTCGTGCACCCGCAGCAACTGGTCGCGATCCGCCCGGATGGCATCGAGGTGGGTCAGGAAATCGAACAGGTGGGCGGCGTGCAGCCGGTCGTCGATGGCGCGCAGCCGCTCGGGGCTCTCCGGATGCCAGCTCCCCATGGTGTGCAGGAGATAGCTGGGGTGGGTGATGTAGGCGGTATGCATGGGCGGGGGAATCAGAGGAATAAACAAACTATACGCCCGGCGTGATGGCGCGGTAACGGGGGATGGCCTAGCATAGCCCGTTCCCGCCCCCTCGATTCTGCGTACGCCCGCCCCAAGCAAACCATGCCCCAACACTATCTGCACCCCCTGTTCAACGCCCGCTCGGTGGCGGTCTTTGGCGCCAGCGAACGCGAGGATTCGGTCGCCGGCATCCTGTTCCGCAACCTGCGCCATGCCGGCTACAAGGGCGAGGTCTATCCCGTCAATCCCAAGCACGAGACGGTGTTCGGCGTGCGCTGCTACGCATCGGCCAGCGATCTGCCGGTCGTGCCGGAACTGGCGCTGATCGCCACGCCGGCGCCGACGGTGGCGGCGATCATGGAAGCATGCGGACAGCACGGCATCCGCCACGCCATCGTGCTGTCGGCCGGCTTTCGCGAGGTGGGCGAGCAGGGCGCGGCGCTGGAGGACGGCGTCAAGGCGGCGGCCAAAAAACACGGCATCCGCTTCATCGGCCCCAACTGCCTGGGCATCCAGCGGCCGTCCATCGGGCTCAATGCCACCTTTAGCCAGGGCGCGACCCTGTCCGGCGACCTCGCGCTGGTGTCGCAGTCCGGCGCGATCTGCACCGCGATGATGGACTGGGCGGAAACCAACGGCATCGGCTTTTCCAGCGTAATCTCCACCGGCGCGTCGGCCGACCTGGATTTCGGCGAGATCCTCGATTACCTCGCTTATGACACCCAGACAAAGGGTGTCCTGCTGTATATCGAGGGCATTCGCGACGCCCGCCGTTTCATGAGCGCGCTGCGTGCGATCTCCCGTTTCAAGCCCGTCGTCATGGTCAAGGTGGGCCGCCACGAGGCCGGGTCGAAAGCGGTGCAGTCGCACACCGGCGCGCTGGTCGGATCGGACGCGGTGTTCGACGCGCTGGTGCGGCGCGCCGGCGTGGTGCGGGTCAACACCATCCTGCAGCTGTTCGCTTCGGCCCGGGCGCTGTCCACCCACATCAAGCCGACCGGCAACCGGTTGGCCATCGTCACCAACGGCGGCGGCCCCGGCGTGATGGCGACCGATCTTGCGGTGGAACTGGGGGTGCGCATGGCCGAGCTGTCCCCGGCGACGATCGAAACGCTCGATGCGGTGCTGCCGCCCAACTGGTCGCACGGCAACCCGCTCGACATCATCGGCGACGCCACCGCCGAGCGCTACCGCGCGGCGGTGGACGCCTGCCACGCCGACGACAACGTCGACGGCGTGCTGGCGATGCTGACGCCGCAGGCGATGACGCGGCCGACCGAGGTGGCCGAGGCCGTGATCGAGGTGGCGAAAAATTCGAGCAAGCCTGTGCTGACCTGCTGGATGGGCGAGGCCCAGGTGCACGAGGGGCGGCGCCTGTTCAAGCAGGCCGGGATTCCCTACTTCACCACGCCGGAACCGGCGGTCGAGGTGTTCTCCTATCTCTCCGCTTTCTACGAGAACCAGCGCCTGCTGATGCAGACGCCGGGGCCGCTGTCGCAGCAGGCCGCGCCGGACGTGGAGGGCGCGCGCCTGATCATCGAGAGCGCGCTGGCGCACGGCCGCCATCTGCTGAACGAGGTGGAATCGAAGGCGCTGCTGGCGGCCTTCCACATCCCGATCGCGCAGACCCTGATCGCGCGTGACCCGATGGAAGCGATGCTGATGGCGCAGCAGATGGGCTTTCCGGTGGCGATGAAAATCAACTCGCCGGACATCACCCACAAGTCCGACGTCAACGGTGTGCGCCTCGGCTTGTCGAGCGGGCAGGCGGTGCGCTCCGCCTTCGGCGAGATGCTGGCCGATGTGAAGCGCCTGCGCCCAGACGCCACCCTCGAAGGCATCGTTGTCGAGCCGATGGCGGCCCGCCCGCGCGCGCGCGAGGTGCTGCTGGGGATGACCTCCGATCCGGTGCTGGGGCCGGTCATCGTGTTCGGCGCCGGCGGCGTCGATGTCGAAGCCTTCCGCGACCGCGCGGTGACGCTGCCGCCGCTCAACCGTTATCTGGCGCGCGACCTGATCCAGCGCACCCGCGTCGCGACCCTGCTGGGACCGTTCCGCAACCGCCCGCCGGTCGACATGGACGCGCTGGAGAACGTGCTGCTTCGCCTGTCTGAAATGGTGTGCGAACTGCCCTGGCTGGAAGAGCTGGACATCAACCCGCTGCTGGTGGACGAGCACGGCGTCTTGGCGCTGGATGCGCGCATCGTCATCGCGCCGCGCGTGCCGATGGCCGACCGCTACGGCCACATGGCGATTCATCCCTATCCGGCGCATCTGGTGACGCACTGGCAATTGCCGAGCGGCCACGACGTCGTCATCCGGCCGATCCGCCCCGAGGATGCCGATCTGACCCAGGGTTTCGTCAAGAGCCTGTCCGCGGAGTCGAAATATTTCCGCTTCATGGATGCGGTGAGCGAACTGTCCCCGGTCGCCCTGGCACGCCTGACCCAGATCGACTACACGCGTGAAATGGCGCTCTTGGCGCTGACCGAGATCGACGGTCGCGAAGTGGAACTCGGCGTGGCGCGCTACGCCATCAACCCGGACGGGGAATCCTGCGAATTCGCGCTGGTGGTCAACGACCAGTGGCAGAAGCAGGGCATCGGCCACAAGCTGATGGATGTGCTGATGGACGTGGCGCGCAGCCGCGGCCTGAAGGTGATGGAAGGCGAAGTGCTGAAAACCAACCGCCCCATGCTGAGTCTGGTGGAAGCGCTGGGGTTCCGGATCGGGCCACATCCCGAGGACGACACGGTGCGAAAGGTCTCACGCGCGCTGTAGCGCGCCAGGACGTGCTCAAGGCAGGCTGCGCTTGCCCGTGGGGTTGTCGCTCCGGTGCGCCGTCGGGGTGTGGCTCGGGATCAAGTGAACAGGCGTTGCTGCCGGGTGCAGGTCTGGTTGCGGCCGGCCGCCTTGGCGGCATACAGCGCCTGGTCGGCCAGGCTCACCAGCACGTCCATGTCGGAGGCGACGGCGTCGCGCGTCGCCACCCCGATACTGACGGTGAGGGTTTGTTCCGTCTGCCCGATGGTCATTTGTTTGGCGCCCAGGCTCGCGCGCAGGCGCTCGGCCGACAGCATGGCGGACTTGAGATCGGTGTTGGGACAAATGACCAGGAATTCTTCGCCGCCGATGCGGCAGACGCTGTCTTCGCGCCGCGCTACTGCGCGCAGGGCCGCCGCCGCCTCGCGCAGCACCCGGTCGCCGGTGGCGTGGCCGTGGCTGTCGTTGACCTGCTTGAAGTGATCGATGTCGATCACCATCACCGAAAGCGGCAGTCCGGAGCGCGAAGCGGCGCTCCAGGCCTGTTCGAGCTGGTCCATGGCCGAGCGGCGGTTCGGCAGCCCGGTCAGCGGGTCGGTCAGCGCGGCCGTGGCCAGCCGCCGGTTGGCCACGGCGAGTTCAGCCGCAATCTGGCGCAGCTGCATGCGGTCTTTTTCCCAGGCGCCCTGCAACTGCACCAGTCGCTGTGCGCCGCACAGCCGGATGCGCAGCCCCTGGGCGCTGATGGCGTTGGGCACATAGCCGTCGGCGCCCGCCTCGTAGGCGCGCGTCAGCTGTTCCTCGCCGTGTTCGTCGGCCATCAGCAGGATATGCATGCGGCGGCCTTCTTCGGTTGCGCGCAGGGCCTGGCATAACTCCAGACCGTCGAGCAGCGGCAGGTCGACATGCGCGATGATGGCGTGGGGCAGCACCTCCATCGCCAGCGCCAGCGCGGCGTTGCCGTTTTCGGCCGGATAAATGGTGTGCTCGCTGTCCTCGGCCAGCAGCGCCATGATTTTGTGGCGGCTGAAGGCGTCGCCGTCCGCCACCACGATGCGCAGCGGGATGTCGCTTTCCTTCGTTTCCGCCTCGGCCTCGTGATGGCCGTGGCAGATTTCAGTGAACGACGGCAGCGCGGTTGTCGGAATTTTCAGCAGTTTGCTCCATTCCCGCCAGCTGTGGATGACTTCGTCGATAAAGCGCCCGGCGTCTCCCGGCGGAATGTCGAGCCCGGTTGCCAGTGCCATCCATTCCCGCAGCAGCTTCGGGCGCACATCGGCATTGGCCAGCCCGAGATCGGCCAGACGATGCGACAGGCGCAGCATCAGCATCAGGCTGGTCGCGCGCGAATCCTGGGGATAGCTCGGGTGATCCGGGTTTTCGTATTGGGTGAGCGGACCGGTGAAGACCTTGGGCATGCCCCAGTCGGCCATCATGACGATGCCCATTTCCGTGTGGTCGGTCTCCAGGCGGGCGCGTTCATGGACGCCGATCGCCTGCGCGGGATTGGCGTGATGCGCCATCAGAACCGCGTGGTACTCATCGGGATATACCGTCGCCAGCGCCAGTTGGCCCACTTGCGCCAGCAGGCCGCAGACAAACAGCTCGTCCGTTGCCGCCACGTGCACCCGCGCGCCAAGCGCCTGCATGCCGAGCGCCATCAGGAGCGAATGCGACCAATATTCCTGATAGTCGAATGCCCGGCAGGCGCCGTTGCGGTACTGGTCCACCAGGGAAAACCCCAGCGCCAATCGACGCACCGTCGACATGCCCTGGCGCACCACGGCTTCCTGTACCGATACCACCGGGCGGCCGACGTGCGACGCGGTGTTGGCGAGCTTGATCAGCCGCCCGGACAGCGCGGGATCGGTCTGCACCACCCGCGCAATCTCACTCAGCGTCGCATTCTCGCGCTGGGAAATCTCAAGTATCGACAGCGCGACCCCGCGCGGTGAGGGCAGCTGACCGCTGAGTTTGAGTTGTTCAAGCTGTGCCATCAATCAACCTGTTTCGATGAAGCGAATGCGCTACCGTTATTGACGGAGGGGTGGACCAGATCAGCCCCGATGGCCGTCGGCGATGAGTGGCTTCGGCAGTATTTCGCCGGGCCGCTCAAGGACCGTAGGGGGGCATGCAGGCAGTGGATGCCGCGAGGCAGCCAATGTCATGCGTACATCAGGGATATCGGCAGAATTCAGACGAAATGAAGCCCGGCCAGCCGGTTTCGTCGCTGGCCGGCTGCTCAGGCTTCGCCGAGCTTTGCGTCGAGGCAGCGCAGATAAGCCGCCGAATCAAACGCCGTTTGGTAGCGCTGCACCTGCCAGATCATCTCGGCCAGGCAATCCATCACCGCGTGCTGGGCGTCCATCGCGTCGCCATGCTGTTTCAGCAGGCGCTGATAGCGCTCGCGGATGCCCGGCGGCTGGTCGACTGCCAGCTGCTCGCTGATCGCGAGGTGGATCGACAGGTGCAGGAAGGGATTGGTCTCGCCGGATTCCGGCAGGTAGTCCCGTTCGATATAGCGATCAGGCTGATCGAGCAGGGCGTGGTATTCCGGGTGCGCCAGCACGGCGTCGAGCGCCGGCTGCTCCGCGCCCGTCAGCGGCTGCCCGGCCCGGTATTTCGCCCACACGTCGAAGAAGAACTGGCGAACCTGGTCGCGGCTGGGATTAAACATGAGCCGGTTTGGGTCTGGCGCTTGCGCCCGCCCGCAGGGGCGGGGTGGGCAGGGTCTTGTGCTTGTATTCGCACAGGTCCGCAATGATGCATTCCGGACATTTCGGCTTTCTGGCCTGGCACACGTAGCGTCCGTGCAGAATCAGCCAGTGATGCGCGTCGATGCGGAATTCGTCCGGAATGGTCTTCACCAGCTTCTTTTCCACCTCCAGCACGGTCTTGCCGGGGGCAAGGCCGGTGCGGTTGGCCACGCGGAAGATATGGGTGTCGACCGCCATGGTGGGCTGGCCGAACGCGGTGTTCAGCATCACGTTCGCGGTCTTGCGCCCGACGCCAGGCAGCGCCTCGAGCGCGGCGCGGTCGGCGGGCACCTGGCCGCCGTGCAGCTCGACCAGCATCTTGCAGGCGGCGATGAGATGGCGGGCCTTGCTTTTGTAGAGGCCGAGGGTCCTGATGTACTCGGCCAGACCTTCCTCGCCCAGCGCATGGATCGCTTCGGGCGTGTTGGCCACCGGGAACAGCCGGCGCGTCGCCAGGTTGACCCCCTTGTCGGTGGACTGCGCGGACAGCACCACCGCCACCAGCAGTTCGAACGGCGTCGTGTATTCGAGCTCGGTGGTGGGATGCGGATTGGCGGCGCGCAGGCGGCTGAAGATTTCGTGACGCTTGGCAGGATTCATCGTCCGGCGTTCATCGAATCCGGATTGCGCTTCATGCCGGCATTGGCGCGGCGGCGTGGACGCGCCGCTCGGCGCGCGCCTTCTGCCAGTTGTGGGCGGCAATCAGGAGGCCCAGTGCGATGAAGGCGCCGGGCGGCAGGATGGCGAGCAGAAAGCCCTGGTAGTTGGGCACCACGTGCAGCACGAACTGCTTCGCCTCCTCGCCGAACACCAGGTCGATGCCGGACAGCAGCGTGCCCTGGCCGGCGAGTTCGCGCATGCCGCCCAGCACCACCAGCACCATCGTCAGGCCGAGGCCCATCGCGACGGCGTCGACCACGCTGTGCAGCGGGTGGTTCTTCGAGGCGAAGGCGTCCGCGCGCGCCAGCACGATGCAGTTGGTGGTGATGAGCGGGATGAAAATCCCCAGCACCAGATAGAGCGGGTGCACGAAGGCATTCATCAGGAGGTCGATCACCGTGACCAGCGCGGCGATGATGAGGACGAATACCGGGATGCGGATTTCGTTCGGAACGAAATGGCGCACGCCCGACACCGCCCCGCTGGAGGTGGCCATCACCAGCGTCGTGGCCAGCCCCAGCGACAGCGCATTGACCACGTTGTTGCTGATCGCCAGCAGCGGGCACAGGCCGAGCAGTTGCACCAGTCCGGCATTCTGCTTCACGAGGCCGTTGTGGAACAGGCCGCGGAATTCGTCCATTGTCATCATGCGTTTTTCTCCTTGGCGCGGGGCGGCGCGACGAATGCCGCGCGGTGCCGCGCGAAATAATCGAGCGCGCCCTTGACGGCTTTGACCACCGCGCGCGGGGTGATGGTGGCGCCGGCACGGGCGTCGAAGGCGCCGCCGTCCTTGGCGACCTTCCACTGCTTGGGCGCCGGGTTGGTCAGTGATTTTCCGGCAAACTGGTCGATCCATGCGCTCTTGGCGCGATCGATGTAATCGCCCAGTCCGGGGGTCTCGCGATGGGCGGTGACCCGCACGCCGGTTACGGTTCCGTCCGCATCAATCCCGATCAACAGGGAAATATCGCCGCTGTAGCCGTCGGGCGCGACGGCTTCCAGCACCACGCCGCTGAACTCGCCGCCGCGGCGCGCCAGCCACAGGGCGGAGGGCTGGCGCGTGCCCAGCAGGTCATCGGGCGGCACGCTTTGCTGGCTGGCCAGCAGGTCGTTGTCGTAGAGTTCAGCGGGCAGCACCTGGCTCAGGAGCGCGCGCTTTGCGGCTAGCTGGCCACGGGTGATGGTCGGCTCGGTGCGGTCGTGGGTGAACGCGAGCAGCGCGGTGCCGACGAGCGCGAACACGAACAGGATCGTAGCGGTGCGCAGGGCATTACGCAGCGCGGTGGGAATCGGTGAACTCATGCCGGCGGCGCCTTGCCGCGCCGCGTGGCGCCGCCATATACGCGCGGCTGGGTGAACTGATCGATCAGCGGCACGCACAGGTTCATCAGCAGGATCGCGAAGGCCACCCCGTCCGGATAGCCGCCCCAGGTGCGGATGATGATGGTGAGCAGACCCGCGCCGAAGCCGAAAATCAGCCTGCCGCGCGGCGTGGTCGAGCCCGACACCGGGTCGGTGGCGATGAAGAAAGCGCCCAGCATCACCGACGGCGCGAACAGGTGGAACCACGGCGCGCCGAAGCGGCCGGCGTCGAAGAAATGCAGGAAGCCGGCGGCCAGCCAGATGCCGGCGAGAAAAGCCAGCGGCACCTGCCAGCTGATGATGCGCAGCGCCCACAGCAGCAAACCGCCGAGCAGGAAGGCGCCCGCCAGCCACTCGAAGCCGATGCCGCCGTAATGGCCGAAGATCGGTTGCACCATGATCTCGTCCACCGTCAGCTGCTGCAGCAGGCCGGTGCGCAGCGCGTCCAGCGGGGTGGCCATGGTCACCGCGTCGAGCATGGCCTTCGGCAGGTCGCCGCCGAAAATCACGCTCGCGCTCTGCGCCAGCGTGAGCGGGGCGTCCGTGAGCGAGAGCGGTCCCGGCCACTGCGTCATCTGCAGCGGGAACGACACGATCAGCACCGCGTAGCCGACCATCGCCGGGTTGAAGATGTTCTGTCCCAGCCCGCCATACAGATGCTTGGCGACCACGATGGCGAACAGCGTGCCGGTGACGATCAGCCACCACGGCGCCAGCGCAGGCAAGGACAAAGCCAGCAGCCAGGCGGTGACGATGGCGGACAGATCGAGAAGGAAGGGCTTGGCCGGATAGCCGCGCGCTTTCAGCATTGCCGCCTCGGCGAGCAGTGCGGTGACGGTGGCGAGCGACAGCGTCACCAGGATGCCGGGCCCGAACAGCCAGACATACACCGCGATGCCGGGCAGCAGGGCGGCCAGCACCCAGGCCATGACCTGGGTGACGCTCGAACGATCAAGAATGAAAGGGGCGGGCATCAGGACACCTTTATAAATCTACTGCGCGGCCATGATCCGGCCGCGTCCCATGATCCGGCCGCGTCCGGTGCTCGGAATCCTCATGTACTTCAATGTACATGAGGATTCCTGCGCTCCGGGCGCGCCCGGCTGAGCGTGGTTGTTGCCGCTTCAGCGGCTTTACAACCACGGCCTGCCCCGCGCGGGTGGATGTCCGCTCGCTACGATTTCTAAAGGTGTCCATTATTCTTTCTTTTCGGATTCCAGCGGCTGGTGTGCCAGCTCGCGGATTTTAGTCCGGCGCGCCTCGATTTCATCGATCTCGCGCTGCTTGTCGGGTGACAGGTGGTCGATGTTCTTTGGCGCGGCTTCGGCCTTTTTCGCCTGCGCGCGCGCCAGCGCGGCAGCGATCAGCGCCTTCTTGGCGCCGGCTTCGCTGGGGGCGGCAGCCCCCTCGGCTGCGGGCGCTGCAGCGAGTTCGGCGCGCTTGACCTTCGCCTTGGCGGCGAGCTTCTCGGCCTTTTCCTGTTTCTCGCGCTCCAGCCGGAACTGGCGGAATTCGTGACGTTCGCGCGCCAGGTCGGCGGCGCGTTTCTCCTTCTCGCGCGCCCAGATTTCACTTTTGGCATAGCGATAGAAATCGACCAGCGGGATATGGCTGGGGCAGACGTAGCTGCAGCAGCCGCATTCGATGCAGTCGAACAGGTGGTATTCCTGCGCGCGCCCGAAGTCGCCCGCCTTGGTGAAGCGGAACAGTTCCTGCGGCTGCAGTTCGGCCGGGCAGGCGTCGGCGCAGCGCGTGCAGCGGATGCACGGCAGCGCTGGGGGCAGTGGCGGAAACAGCCCGGCGGATTGCACCAGGATGCAGTTGGTGGCCTTGACCACCGGCACCTCCAGATCGGGCATCGGCATGCCCATCATCGGGCCGCCCATCAGTACGCCGGTGGTGCCCTCGCGGTCGCCCGCGAGCGTAATCAGCGTGTGCAGCGGGGTGCCGATCAGCGCCTCGACGTTCTGTGGGCGCAGCACGAAACCGGTGACGGTGACCAGGCGCGAAATCAAGGGCTCGCCGTGGTGCACCGCGCGCGCCAGGGCGTGGGCGGTGCCGACGTTGAACACCTGGATGCCAATGTCGGTGGACAGCTTGCCGGACGGCACCTGCTGGCCGGTCAGGATCGCGATCATCTGCTTGGCGCCGCCCGCGGGGTAGATCGTCGGCACCGCCACCACCTCGAGCGCGAAGTCCATTTTTTGCGCGGCGGCCTGCATCGCGGCGATGGCTTCGGGCTTGTTGTCCTCGATGCCGACCAGGATTTCTGTGCTGCCCAGCAGATGGCGCATGATCGCCACGCCCCGCAGGATGTCGTCGGCGTGGAGACGCATCAGCACGTCGTCGCAGGTGATCCAGGGTTCGCATTCGGCGCCGTTGAGGATCAGCGTGGGGCAATGGTGGGCAGCACCGGGGTCGAGCTTGACCGCGCTGGGGAACACCGCGCCGCCGAGGCCGGCCAGTCCCAGGTCGCGCAGCCGCATGCGCAGGTCGGCCGGCTCCATCGCGCGGTAGTCGAGCGGCGCGTGGGCGACCCATTCGTCGCGGCCGTCGGTGTCGATCGTGATGCAGTCGTCCGGCAAGCCCGAGGCGTGCGGCACCACGGCGGGGCCGATCGCGCTGACGATGCCGGAGCTCGACGCGTGGACGGCGGCGGAAATGTAGCCGTCCGCCGCGCCGATCAGCTGGCCTTTCAGCACCCGCTGGCCCACCTCGACCACCGGTTTGGCCGGGTTGCCGATGTGCTGGCGCAGCGGGATGACCAGCTTCTTGGGCAGCGGCGCGGCGTGAACCGGACGCGCGTTCGATTCGGCCTTGTGCTCGGGCGGGTGAACGCCGCCCTTGAACGTGTGCAGCTTGCGGCTCATGACACTTTTTTGAGCATGATCACCGGTGCTTTCCATTTCCAGTGTGGCAGATCTTCGGCGATCGGCACCATGGTGATGCAGTCGACCGGGCAGGGGGGCAGGCACAGTTCGCAGCCGGTGCATTCGTCGGCGATGATGGTGTGCATCTGCTTGGCCGCGCCGACGATGGCGTCGACCGGGCAGGCCTGGATGCACAGGGTGCAGCCGATGCAGGTCTGTTCGTCGATGAAGGCGACCGATTTCGGCTTTGGCGTGCCGTGGCTTTCGTCGAGCGGCTTGGGCTCGACGCCCAAAAGCTCGGCGAGTTTCTTCACGCCTTCCTCGCCGCCCGGCGGGCACTGGTTGATGTCGGCCTCGCCGCGGGCGATCGCCTCGGCATAGGGGCGGCAGCCGGGGAAGCCGCACTGGCCGCATTGCGTCTGCGGCAGGATGGCGTCGATCTTCTCCGCCAGCGGGTTGCCCTCCACCTTGAAGCGGATCGCCGACCAGCCGAGCACCAGACCGATGACCACGGCCAGGCCGACCATCACCAGAATGGCGGTAAGCATTATTTCACCAGCCCGGAGAAGCCCATGAAGGCCAGCGACATCAGTCCGGCGGTGATCATCGCGATGCTGGTGCCCTTGAACGGCGACGGCACGTCGCAGGTATCGAGCCGCTCACGGATGCCGGCAAACAGGATCAGCACCAGGGAAAAGCCGATCGCCCCGCCGGCGCCGAAAAACAACGATTCGACAAAGCCATGCTCCGCCTGCACGTTGAGCAGGGGAATCCCCAGCACCGCGCAGTTGGTGGTGATCAGTGGCAGATAGATACCCAGCACCTGATACAGCACCGGGCTGGTCTTGCGGATGAACATCTCGGTGAACTGCACGATGCCGGCGATCACCACGATGAACGACAGCGTGCGCAGATAGAACAGCTCGGTGCCGAGCAGGTATTCGTTGACGAGGTAACTCGCGCCAGACGCCAGCGTCAGCACGAAAGTCGTCGCCAGCCCCATGCTGATCGAGGTTTCCAGTCTTTTCGACACGCCCATGAAGGGGCACAGGCCGAGAATCTTGGCCATCACGATGTTGTTCACGAACACCGTTGAAATGAGGATGAGGAGGTAGGTTTCCAAAGCAGGCGGCCTGTAGCGATGCTGCATTATCCGCCGCCAGTGGCCGGCGATTCAAGCTATTGCAGTCAGGGGGTATTTTTACCGCGGCTTGACGGCTCAGCCGAGCGACTTGCCGCTGGCCCAGAAATCGTAGCCCTTGGAGAGGAATTCGTCCCACGGCAGGTAGTGCGAGCCGTCGCAGGAGAAGGTGAGGCCGACCATGCCGTTGAAGATGTTGAGCGAGCCGGCGCGCAGATAAAACGTCTCGTCCATGAAGCGCAGCAGGCGCAGGCTGTCGAGCACCGGGCGGATCCGGTCGCGCGGCACCACGGCGTCGGCCGGGTATTCGTGGTGCGGATAGATCAGGCAGGTGTCGGGGTCGGTCAGCGCGTCGATGTCGAGCAGGCGGTAGCGATAGGGGTCGTCGACCAGCCACACGGTGGCTCGGCTGCTGGAAAAGTGCAGCTTGCCGTGAAAGATGCCGTGATCGGTCATCAGCTCCTCCATCACCCCCAGCACGGTGTCGAGGTTGAGGTCCATCTGGCTGTCGGTGCGGGTCTGGTGGAACACCGCGCCGCGGATTGCGGGGTCGCCCTTGATTTGCCGCCAGTAGGTGGGCTCATCGTACAGCTTGGCGGTGATCGGCAGGTCGCGCAGGTCGAAGTCGGCGCCGACGAAGCCGAGCACCTGGCCGTCGTCGTCGCGCACGATCTGGATCGCGGTGAGCGACGGCCGCTTGGCGCGCAGGCTGATGTAGGCCTGGGTCAGCAGAAAGCCCTGGTTCGGCACCGCCTCGCGCATGTAGGGGCGGTCGGAGCGGTCGCGCCCGTAATCCGTCTCCACCAGGCCCTCGCGGCTGATGTTGTCGGAGAGCTGGATCGCGCGGGTGTCCAGCGCATACAGATACTTGCACGCGGGCATGGTCGTCAGCGCATGCGTCAGCGCGGCATTGAGGCCGGCGCGGCTGGGCCAGGCCCGGCTGCACGCCTCGGCGGCCAGCGCCAGCGGCTCGCGCAGCAGGTCGGCCAGCGCCTCGCGCTGTCGGGTGACGCTTTCGGCAAGGGTGGTGGGGGCGGACATGGGCGGTCGATCCAAAAAAGCAGTTTGCATTATCTGCAATATTAATGACGCAATGAAATCACCGGCCAGCCCCGCGCCTCGGCATGGGCAAGCAGGGTGGGGTCAGGGTCGACCGCGACCGGGTGGCGGACCTTTTCCAGCAGCGGCAGGTCGTTGTGCGAGTCGCTGTAGAACCAACTGGTATCGAGGCAGTCCAGCCGGGTGCCGTAGGCTTCGAGAAAACGCTCAAGACGGACCACCTTGCCCTCGCGAAAGCACGGGGTGCCGGCGACTTCGCCGGTGAAACGGCCGTCGATTTCCTCTGGCTCGGTGGCGATCAGGTGGGGGATGCCGAACTCCTTGGCGATTGGGGTGGTGACGTAGCTGTTGGTGGCGGTGATGACGGCAACCAGGTCGGCCTCGTCGAGGTGCTTCTTCACCAGGTCGCGCGCGGCCTGGGGGATCATCGGCTTGACGCGCGTCTCCATATATTCGGCGCGCCAGGCGTCGAGCTGTGCGCGTGGGTGGGTGGCCAGCGGACGCAGGGCAAACGCGAGGAAGGCGTAGATGTCGAGTACCCCGGCCTTGTAGTCCTCGTAGAAGGCGCGGTTCTTGGCTTCGTAATGGGGACCGTCGACCGCGCCCCTGGCGATGAGGAACTGCCCCCACTCATAGTCGGAATCGCCGGCGAGCAGGGTGTTGTCGAGATCGAACAGGACGAGTTTCATTCTGGGGGTCAGTGACGCGGGGCCTGGCCGCGGTCGAGCCAGAATTCGCGCAGTTCGTAGGCGCCCCAGAGGGCGAGGGCGAGGTGGTCTTCGCGGCGGACGGCCAACTCTTCGGGGCTGAGTTCGTCGAGCGGTGCCGCCAGCACATAGAACGGATCGAGCACTTCGTCGACGAAGGCTTCGTCCTTGCTGCCGAGGGGCAGGGTCCAGTCGTCCTCCCAGTGCTCCACCGCCAGCAGGAAACCGGCGGCCCACAACTGGGCGTAGGGCGGAATGCCGGCGTCCTGCAGACGACGGGCCTCGGCCGGCGGCAGTTCGGCCAGCAGGCCGTCCCAGTCCATGACCAGCGGCGACAGTGCCTTGGGGTCGGCGAGGTTCTCGATCGGCGCGGCGAGCGCGCGCTCGATTTCCTTGCGGCGGCGATTGAACAGCGCCAGAAAGCGCGCCTCGTCGGCGGCATCCTCGAACACCGTGGCGAGGCCGTCGGGGCGGTCGAACAGCACCGGGAAAAATTCCTCGGGCGGGATCGCGCGCGGGCTGCAGGCCAGCGCGGTGATGAAGCCATCGAGGCCATCCAGCGAGATCGGCACCTCGGTGCGCTCGTCGATCAGGTCGACCAGGTCGGCCAGCGCGTCGATCTCGGCGTCGCCGAGCGGGGCATTGGGGGATTTTGATACGGGGCTGGCGGACATGGCTGGGACTCGAAGAAAGGGAACGGCGCATCGCGTAAAATCCACCCATGAATTTTACCGCGCCGGGCCTGTCCGCATCACTGTTGCCCGCATCCTTTTATCTGATCGGCTGGCTGGGGCTGGCGTGGCTGGCCTGGCGCTGGCTGATGTCGGGCGACTGGCGCCGGCTTGCCGAGCCGCCGCGGCTGAACCTGTTTCTGGCCGCCACGGTGGCGATGTTGGCCCTGTGGCAGATCCGCACCGGCATCAAGCCGGGTCTGACGTTCCACTTTTATGGCGTGGCGGCGCTGACGCTGATGTTCGGATTCTGGCGCGCCACCTTTGCCGGCGTGCTGATCCTGCTGGCGAACGCGGCCTTCGGGCGCGGCAGCTGGGGCGCGCTGGGTTTCGATGCGCTGTTGACGGCGGCGCTGCCTGCAGCGGTGAGCTGGGGTGTTTTCCGCTTGCTGGAACGCCGCCTGCCGAATCATTTCTTCGTTTACGTGCTGGGCAACGGCTTTTTCGGCGCGGCGCTGTCAGTGGCGGCGATCGGGCTGGCCACCACCGCGCTGATGACCGTTGCCGACGCGTATCCGCTCGACTACCTGCTCGCCCACTACACGCCGTATGCCACGCTGATGCTCAGCTGGGCAGAGGCCTTTTCCACCGGCATGGCGATCACCGTGATGGCGGTGTATCGGCCGGCCTGGCTGGAAACCTTCGATGACGCCAAATACATCCAGAACAAGTAATCCCTTGCACATCAGCTATCCCGACCTGCCGGTTTCCGCCCGCCGCGACGACATCCTCGAAGCGCTCAAGGCCAACCGGGTGCTGATCCTGTGCGGCGAGACCGGCTCCGGCAAGACCACGCAGATTCCCAAGATGTGCATGGAGGCGCGGCTTGGGTCAGAGGCGGCGCGCCCGGGGAGGCTGATCGGCTGCACCCAGCCGCGCCGCATCGCCGCGCGCTCGGTGGCGGCGCGCATCGCGCAGGAACTGGGCGGCGAGCTGGGTGGCATCGTCGGCTACAAGGTGCGCTTCACCGACACCGTGCGCCACGACACCGCGATCAAGGTGATGACCGACGGCATCCTGCTGGCCGAAAGCCAGGGCGATCCCCTGCTCTCGCGTTACGACACCATCATCATCGACGAGGCGCACGAGCGCAGCCTCAATATCGATTTCCTGCTGGGCTATTTGAAGACGCTGGTGGAAAAGCGCGACGACCTGCGCGTGGTGATCACCTCGGCCACCATCGACGCCGAGCGCTTCTCGAAGCATTTCAACGACGCGCCGGTGATCGAGGTATCGGGGCGAACCTATCCGGTGGAAATCCGCTGGCGGCCGATCGAGCGCGAGGAGCCCGCGACGCCCGCCAAGAGCGAACGCGAGAAAAAAGATAAGGACGCTCCCGACCAGATCGCGGCCATCCTCGACGCCACCGACGAACTCGCGCGGCTCGGCGCCGGCGACATCCTGGTGTTCCTGCCTGGCGAGCGCGAGATCCGCGACACCGCCGAGGCGCTGCGGAAGCACCATCCGCCCGGCACCGAAATCCTGCCGCTGTTCTCCCGCCTGTCGGTGGCCGAGCAGGACGCGATCTTCAAGCCGACCAACGCGCCGCGCCGCATCGTGCTGGCCACCAACGTGGCGGAGACCTCGCTCACCGTGCCCGGCATCCGCTACGTCATCGACCCCGGCAGCGCGCGGGTGAAGCGCTATTCGGCGCGCAACAAGGTCGAGCAGCTCTTGATCGAGAAGATCTCGCAGGCGTCGGCCAACCAGCGCGCCGGGCGCTGCGGCCGGGTCGCCGACGGCATCTGCATCCGCCTCTACGACGAGGCCGACTTCAATAATCGTCCGCGCTTCACCGATCCCGAGCTGCTGCGCTCGTCGCTCGCTGGCGTCATCCTGCGCATGAAGACGCTTGGCCTGGGCGACGTGGTGGGTTTCCCTTTCATCGATCCGCCGAGTTCGCGCCTGGTGACCGACGGCTACCAGCTGCTGGCCGAGTTGCATGCGCTCGACGAAGCCGGCCAGCTCACCGCGATCGGCAAGAAGCTGGGCAAGCTGCCGCTCGACCCGCGCATCGCCCGCATGCTGCTGGCAGCGGAACAGCAGCGCTGCGTGCGCGAGGTGCTGATTATCGCCAGCGCCCTGTCGGTGCAGGACCCGCGCGACCGCCCGATGGAGCGCGCGCAGGCGGCCGACGAGAAGCACAAGCTGTTCGCCGACGAGCGCTCCGACTTCATGGGCTGGCTGAAGCTGTGGCGCTGGTACGAGGAGCAGGTGCGGCACAAGAAGACCAACCGCCAGCTGCAGACGCTGCTGCAGGACCATTTCCTGTCGCCGCGCCGAATGCGCGAATGGCGCGACATCCACGGCCAGTTGCACGCGCAGATGGCCGAACTCGGCCTGCGCGAGAACGAGAAGGACGCCGGCTACGACACCATCCACCAGGCGCTCTTGACCGGATTGCTCGGCAACATCGGCTTCAAGTCGGACGGCGCGAAGTCGCGCCCCAAGCCGGGCGAGGGCAACTACCAGGGCGCGCGCGGCATCAAGCTGTCGATCCACCCCGGTTCGGCGCTGGCAAAAAAAGCACCGAAGTGGATCATGGCGGCCGAGCTCACCGACACCGGGCGGCTGCTCGCGCGCACCGTCGCCGAGGTGCGGCCGGAATGGATCGAGGCCGCCGGCAGCCACCTGCTCACGCGCATGTTCATCGAGCCGCACTGGGAACAGGACGGCGCGCGCGTGGTGGCGTTCGAGCGGGTGAGTCTGTACGGCATCACCCTGGTGCCGCGGCGCAAGATCCACTACGGCCCGATCGACCCGGTGCTGTCGCGTGAGATGTTCATCCGCGGCGCGCTGGTGGCGGGCGAATACGATACGCGCGCGCCGTGGCTCGCCCACAACCGCGCGCTGATCCAGGAAATCGAGGACCTTGAACACAAGGCGAGGAAATCCGGTGTGTGGCTGGACGAGGAGCGCATCTTCCGCATATTCGACGCGCGCATCCCGGCCGATCTCCACAACGGCGCGGCGTTCGAAAAATGGCGCGCGGAGGCCGAGGCCGCCGACCCGAAGATCCTGTTCCTGCGGCGCGAGGACATCCTCGGCGAGGCGCTCGGCGCCGACCACGCGCTGTTTCCCGAGACCATGGAGGTCGACGGCGTGGCGTGCAGGCTCAAGTACCGCTTCGAGCCCGGCCACGTGCTCGACGGCGTGACGCTGCACCTGCCGCTGTACCTGCTCAACCGCATCGAGCCGGCGCAGGTCGACTGGCTGGTGCCCGGTCTCATCCGCGAAAAGCTCACCCTGCTTTTGAAGTCGCTGCCGAAGGACAAGCGTCGCCCGCTGATTCCGCTGCCCGACACGGTGACGGCGTTCCTCTCGGTGGCGAAGCCGGGCGAGCAGATGCTGACCGCCGCGCTGGCGGCCTTCATCCACAAGAAGCGCGGCATCGACATCCATCCCGACGAATGGAAGGGCGAGCTGCCGCCGCACCTGCGCATGAACGTGAGCGTGATCGACGACAGCGGGCAGGAGCTCGCCAGCGGCCGCGATCTTGCCGCGCTGCGCCAGCAGCTCGGGGGCGCGGCGCGCATCACCTACGGCGGCGGCGGCGCGGACAGCGAGTTCGAGCGCACCGGTCTCGTCGAATGGAATTTCGGCGACCTGCCCGAGCAGGTGAAATTCAAGCGCGGCGGGCGCGAGCTGATCGGCTATCCGGCGCTGGTCGACAACGGCGAGAGCGTCGACCTGCGCCTGCTCGACGCCGCCGACGTGGCAGCGATGGAGACCCGCCGCGGCGTGGTGCGGCTGTTGCGGATCGCGCTCGCTGCCCAGCTCAAGCAGCTCGACAAGGACCTCGCCCGCGAAACCGCGCTGGCGCTGAAATACCGCGGCTTCGGCAGTCCCGAGCAACTGCGCGCCGCGCTCATCGATGCCATCGCCACGCGCGCGCTGCTGGGCGACGACGATACCCCGCGCGACGCGAAGAGTTTCGCCAAGCAGAAGGAGCGCGCCAAACCGAAAATCTCAGTGGTGAAGCAGGCGCTGCTGCGCGACGTTGCCGAGATCCTCGACCTGCACGCGCAGGTGACGGCGCGCCTTGGCGCCAAGCCGCAGTTCACCGCCGCGATGCGCGACGAAACCGCGCATCTGGCGGCGCTGCTGCCCCCCGACTTCATCACCGCCACGCCGTGGGCGCACCTGAAGGACCTCCCGCGCTATTTGCGGGGCATTCTCAAGCGGCTTGAGAAGCTGCCCGCCGCCGAGCAGCGCGACTCGCGCGGCATGGCCGGCGTGCTGACGCTGCAGAACAAGTACCAGGCGCGGCGCGGCCAGGTGAAGGGCGAGGCGCCCGCCGCGCTGGAGGACTTCCGCTGGCAACTGGAGGAATTGCGCATTTCCCTGTTCGCGCAAGAGCTGAAAACGCCGTACCCGGTATCGACGAAAAGGCTCGACAAGCTGTGGAACGAGCTTGCCAGACAGCCCTTGTATTGATTAGGGTCTCGCGCATGAGCGAACGCGTATTCAACCTGCCGAACGTCATCACCCTGCTGCGGATTGCCGCGGTGCCGGTGGTGGGCTGGCTGATCCTGCACGCGCTGTGGGAAGCGGCCTGCTGGCTGTTTCTCGCCGCCGCGGTGTCGGACGGCCTCGACGGCCTGCTTGCGCGCTGGCTGAACCAGATGACGCAGTTGGGTGCCGCGCTCGACACCGTCGCCGACAAGGCGCTGGGCGTGGTGACGCTGGTGATGCTGACGCAGGCGGGCGCGATCCCGCTGTGGGTGACGCTGACGATCCTGCTGCGCGACAGCGTCATCGTGCTGGGCGCGCTGAGCTTCCGCGGGCTGGCCGGACATCTTGACATTCACCCCACCTGGCTTGGCAAGACGCACATGTTTGCCGAATTTTCGCTGCTGGCACTGGTGCTGGGCGGACTGGCCGGGCTGCTGGCGCTCGACGACTGGCGCTTGCCCTTGTTTGTGACGGTGTTCGTCATCGCGGTGGCCTCCGGCATGCAATATGTGTGGGTATGGGGCGCCAAGGCGCGCCGCGAGCGCGTGGCGGCGCGCCTCAAGCCGCACTGACACACGGCTTACTGAAACGGCAGGCGGTGCTGCTGCGCCGATTCGCAGCCGGACTTGGCCCGGTACATGGAGGCGTCGGCAGCGCGAATCAGGGCGTCTTCGTCGGTTCCGTCGTCGGGGTACAGCGCCTGGCCGATGCTGGCCGCGACTTCGACATTGAATCCATAGAAACTCGTTTCCCCGTTCAGCGCCTGCTCGATCTTGCGCGCGGCGGCGAGGCAGTCCTGCCGCCCCTGCACCCCTTCCAGCAACATCACGAACTCGTCGCCCCCCAGACGCGCAACCGAATCGGAGTCGCGAATGTTGACGGTGAGGCGTTTCGCCACTTCGGTCAGCACGGCGTCGCCCACATGGTGGCCAAGCCGGTCGTTGATGTCCTTGAAGCGGTCCAGGTCCACATACAGGATGCCCACCTTGCCGCCGTAGCGATGCGCGTGGCGGACCGCCTGGTGCAAGCGGTCATAAAACAGCCGCCGGTTGGCCAGCCCGGTGAGCGGATCGTGCGTGGCCTCTTCGCGTAGCGCCGCGCGCGAGTGTTCAAGCTCCGCCACCTGTTCACGTATCAGCCGTGACCTCAGGCTTGCCGTTCGCAGCGTGTGCCAGGCGATCAGCAATGCCAGGGCAATCGCCGCAATGCCAAATAGCAGCGTGAATAAAAAGGTGTTCTGGTACGTTTCATGCGCCTGCAGCTGGGCGTTCAGGTTGTCCTGCAGATAAAGATTGCGCATGTCGGCCAGTTGCTGGTTGAAGGCTTCCTGGATGGGGATGGCTTCCTGCACCAGTACCCGGTGCGCGTCTGTGCTGCGTTTTGCATTGAGCAGATCGATGACCTGCTCCTGTATCGACTTGATGTCGTTGACCAGGCGGGTCTGGGCGTCGAAGCCGCGCTGCTCGGCTGTGGAGAGTCCCATCTGGCGCAGGGCGTTGCGCCCGCTTCCGACCAGGAAGCCGGCGCGATTGAATTCCTGGAAATAGGCATCGCGCTCGAACGGATCGTTGGCCAGCGCCATGCGGAACAGGCTGTCGGTGCGTATATGCGAGGCCACCTGGGTCTGGGTGATGAGATCGATCTTGTGGTTGTGGAACTCGACCACCGTGCGGATCTGCGAGCCCAGCGTTTGTAGCTGCAGCAGGCTGTTTAAAGTCAGCCCGCAAATCAGGGCGATCAACACGACAAAGGCCGTGCTCGCGGTGAGGGACAATGTGCGTTGTTGTGGCATGAACGCCTTTGATCAGGTCATCATTGGTATGTAGTTCATTTTGGGCTGGCTGGCAGGGCTTGGCGCGCCGTCCCGGCAGCTTGCAGTGCCCGCAGGGTGCGGGCCACTTCCTGCGCGTGGCTTGCCGGGTCGATCTTGTCAAAGCGTGCCGCGATGCGGCCGTCCGGCGCAATGATGAAAGTACGGCGGCGCGCAAAGCGCACCAGGCCCAGATTCAGCAGGCTGCCGTAGGCGGCAGCCGTCCGCCCGACCGGGTCGGACAGCAGCGGAAACGGCAGTTGGTATTTGCGGGCGAAATCGGCATGCGAGCGGGCGTCGTCGACGCTGACCCCGACCACCGCGGCGTCGAGATCCCCCAGTATCCCGATATCGTCGCGAAAGCGGCAGGCCTCCTGGGTGCAACCCGGCGTGTCGTCGCGGGGATAGAAATACAGCACCAGCCAGCGCCCGGCGTAATCGCCCAGGCGATGGGTCTGGCCGTCCTGGTCCGGCAAGGCGAAGTCCGGCGCCGCGCCGCCTTCCGGTCGTTGCGCGCCCGGTCGCAGCATCCACAGCACCGCACTCGCCACCAGCAACAGCGCCGCCAATCCGCCCAGCATCAGTTTCAGCATGTGTTCTCCTGGCAGCATCATAGCGGGGCGGGCGCGGTTCGGTAATCCATGCATGATTCGGTACAATGCGCGCCACGCCCCGGTAGCTCAGTGGATAGAGCGGCCCCCTCCTAAGGGGTAGGTCGGACGTTCGATTCGTCTTCGGGGCGCCATCAAAACAATGGCCCAGTCCGGCGCTCGTCCTGAGAATGCCATCGCGGTCCAGCCTCCCGGTACAGTGACTGCCCCATGTTCGAACAAGCCTTCAAAAACATCGACGACGTGCTGTGGAAAGAGGCGGGTTGCGCCAGCGAGCTGGACTACACCGAGCAGACTTCCTGGCTCTTGTTCCTGAAATTCCTGGATGGACTGGAGCAGGACAAGGCGATGGAGGCCGGGCTGGAGGGGAAGAAGTATTCCTTCACCCTCGACAAGCCCTTTCGCTGGGAAAGCTGGGCCGCGCCCAAGGATGAAAAAGGCAATCTCGACCACAACCAGGCCTTGACCGGTGACGACCTGCGCGACTTCGTCGACCGCCAGCTCTTCCCCTACCTGCACGGTTTCAAACAAAAAGCGGATAGCGCGAACACCATCGAATACAAGATCGGCGAAATCTTCGGCGAGATCAAAAACAAGATCCACAGCGGCTACAACCTGCGCGAGATCATCGACCACATCGACGAACTGCGTTTCCGCTCGCAAACCGAAAAGCACGAGCTTTCACACCTGTACGAAGCCAAGATCAAGAACATGGGCAACGCCGGGCGCAACGGCGGCGAGTACTACACCCCGCGTCCGCTGATCCGCGCCATCGTGCAGGTGACCCAGCCCAGGATCGGCGAGCGCATCTACGACGGCGCCGTGGGGTCGGCGGGCTTTTTGTGCGAAGCCTTCGATTACCTGAAGGCGCAACCGAATTTGACCACGGCCGACCTGAAGACGCTGCAGACGCGCACCTTCTACGGCAAGGAAAAGAAGTCGCTCGCCTACGTCATCGCGATCATGAACATGATCCTGCACGGCATCGAAGCGCCGAATATCGTCCACACCAACACCCTGGCCGAGGACCTCGCCAACATCCAGGACAAGGACCGTTTCGACGTCATCCTCGCCAACCCGCCCTTCGGCGGCAAGGAGCGCAAGGAAGTGCAGCAGAACTTCCCCATCCGCACCGGCGAAACCGCCTTCCTGTTCCTGCAGCACTTCATCAAGATGCCCAAAGCCGGCGGCCGCGCCGGCGTGGTCATCAAGAACACTTTCCTCTCCAACACCGACAACGCCTCGGTCAGCCTGCGCAAACTGCTTCTGGAAAGCTGCAACCTGCACACCGTGCTCGACTGTCCCGGCGGCACCTTTCTGGGGGCGGGCGTCAAAACCGTGGTGCTGTTCTTCGAGAAGGGCGCGCCGACCCGCACCGTCTGGTACTACCAGCTCGACCCCGGCCGCAACATGGGCAAGACCAACCCGCTCAACGACGCCGACCTGGCCGAGTTCATCGAACTGCAAAAGACCTTTGCCGACTCGCCCAAGAGCTGGAGCGTGGACGCGGCGGGCATCGACCCGGCGACCTTCGACCTGTCGGTGAAGAACCCCGATGGCGGTGAGGCTGTGGTACATCGCAGTCCGCAGGCCATCATGGACGAGATCGCCGCGCTGGATGGGGAGAGCGCGGCAGTGTTGGCGAATATCCGGGCGCTGCTATGAAGGCGGGGTGGCAGACAAAGACGTTCGGAGAAATTCTGCAAAAGACCGAGACGGTTAATCCGCTCCAATCGCCAGAAGCAGAGTTCGATTACATCGACGTTTCGAGCGTCTCCAATGCGACGTTTCAGATTGAGGCAACTCAGCGCCTCAAAGGAAAGAACGCCCCAAGCCGGGCCAGGAAACTCGTGAGAGCGAACGACATCCTTTTCGCGACGATTCGCCCTACCTTGAAACGAATCGCTATCGTGCCAGCGCACCTCGACAAGCAAGTCTGTAGCACCGGCTATTTCGTTCTCCGACCAAAGCCAGGCATTGACCATCGCTTCCTCTACTACTCCCTCTTCACCAAAGACTTCACGGGCCAGATGGAAGGCCTTCAGAAAGGTGCGAGCTATCCGGCGGTCACTGATGGCGACATGAAAGCGCGGGTGATCCCTGTCCCCCCGCTTCCAGAGCAGCAGCGTATCGTCGCCATCCTCGACCAAGCACTTGACGGCATCGCCACCGCCAAAGCCAATTTTGAGGCGAACCTCCAGAACGCCCGCGCCCTGTTCGAAAGCCACCTGCAATCCGTCTTCACCCAGCGCGGCGAGGGGTGGGTTGAGAAACGATTGAGCGACGTGTGCAGCATCACCTCAAGTCTTGTCGATCCACGCAAAGACGAGTTCCTTGATTTGACCCACGTCGGAGCAGGAAACATCGAGTCGCAAACTGGTGCCTTTGTTGAACCCAAGACTGCGCGGGATGAAGGTCTTATTTCCGGCAAATTCCTCTTTGACGAATCAATGGTCCTCTACAGCAAGATTCGTCCTTACCTCATGAAGGTGGCTCGCCCCGACTTCAACGGCTTGTGCAGCGCAGATATGTATCCGCTCGCGCCGTGGCCAAACGAGATTACTCGCGACTACCTCTTTCACCTTTTACTGAGCAAGCCCTTCACCGACTATGCGATACAAGGCTCAGCGCGCGCCGGGATGCCGAAGGTCAATCGAGAGCATCTGTTCGAGTTTCGGGTATGGCTACCCAGTGTGGAGAAGCAAAAAAAGTTGGCCGCAAAGCTCGACGTCCTTCACGAAGAAACCTAACGCCTCGAATCCCTCTACCAGCGCAAGCTCGCCGCCCTCGACGCCCTGAAGCAATCCCTGCTGCACCAGGCGTTCAGCGGAGCGCTTTGACTGATGCATGTCGATCAATGTGACGCAATATTGAACTGACAATACGCACGTTTTGCACTAAACTGCACCAATCGTATGATGATTGAGGAGGCGACACCATGGCAACCGTGCGCAAGACCATCACGTTGACTGACCAGCAAGACAGCTGGATTAAGGCGCAGATTGAGGCTGGGCATTACACCAACGACAGCGAATACATCCGCGACCTTATCCGGCGTGAACAGGAACGTAGCGCGGAAGTGGAGGCCATCCGTGCGGCGCTGATCGAAGGCGAGGCCAGCGGTGAGCCAAGACCCTTCGATGCCGGCGCGTTCAAGCAGAAAATGCTGGCCGCGCGTGGCTGAATACCACCTTACCCCCGCCGCCGAGCACGATCTTGAAACGATCTGGACGCATACCCTCGAGCGGTGGGGCGCAGGGCAGACCAATCACTACACCGACATCTTGACGGCGGCCTTTGCCGAGTTGGCGCAGTCGCCCAAGACAGCCCCGGCCTGTGATCACATCCGGGCAGGCTATCGTCGCCGAAGTGTTGAGCGGCACATGATTTACTTTCACATGATTTACTTTCGCATCACAGCCTATGGCATTGCTGTGGTGCGCATCCTGCATGACCGCATGGACGTTTCACGCCACCTGTGATCTACGTCGGCCCCACCTGATGATGTGCATAAAAACCGGCGTTTCATGAACACATGCGCAACAACGTGATAAGAAAATTCGATTTTTTATACACGTCACGACTGACGTGATAAGCTATTTCTAATTTCTTATCACGTGATGACACGGGCATCGGTATGACCGAACTGGATATTCCCAGCCACGCCAGCCTTGAGGTGAAGGTGGTGTGGCAAAGCCTGGCCGAGGGGCACCGCCATTTGGCGGAGCTGAAGGGCTTATGCGAATCGTTGCCTAACCGCGCGATTTTGCTGGATACGCTTGCCATCCAGGAAGCGAAAGACAGCTCGGAAATCGAAAACATCATCACCACCCATGACGAGCTGTACGCGTACGACCAGAGCAGCTCGGCCTCGCCTGCGGCGAAAGAGGTGCAAAACTATATTGCGGCCTTACTGGTGGGGTTTCAGGAAGTGGTGGACTCCGGCCTGATCCGCATGAGCACGATTTTGCGGGTGCAGGAAGCCGTCGAGCAGAATAATGCCGGTTTCAGGAAAGTGCCGGGAACGGTGCTGAAAAACCAGACCACCGGCGCAACCGTGTATGAACCGCCGCAAGATGCCGCGCTGATCGAAAAACTGATGACGGATCTGGTGGCGTTCATTCATGCGGATGACGAGCTCGACCCTTTGCTGCGGATGGCGATTGCGCATCATCAGTTCGAGAGCATCCACCCTTTTTACGATGGCAATGGCCGCACCGGGCGCATCCTGAATTTGTTGATTCTGCAACGCGAGGGTTTGCTGGACTTGCCCGTGCTGTACTTAAGCCGGTATATCACGTCGACCAAGAACCAGTATTACCAATTGCTGCAATCGACGCGGGAAAGCCGCGACTGGGTGGACTGGTGCGTTTACATCGTGAAGGGCGTGGCCATCACCGCCAGAAGTGAAATCCGGCTGGTCAAGAATTTGCGCACGCTGATGCGGACCACCAAACACCGCTTGCGCGATGAATTGCCCAAGATTTACAGCCAGGAATTGCTGAACAACCTGTTCCGCTACCCGTATACAAAAATCGAGTTCGTCGAGAAGGACCTGGGGGTTTCGCGGATCACGGCCGCCAAGCATCTGGATACGCTGGCAAAAAATGGCTTTGTGGAAAAGAAGAAAATTGGGCGCACCAACTTTTACATCAACCGCCCATTGTTTGAGCTTTTGACGCGGATTACCCTAGACGATGAATGAAGCCGAAACGCGCGCCGAACACATCGATCCTCTGCTTGCTGCGGCAGGCTGGGGTGTGGTCGAAGGCAGCCGCATCCGCCGCGAATATCCGATCACGCTCGGGCGCATCGAGGGCCACGGCAAACGCGGCAAGGCGCTGACGGCCGACTATGTGCTGGAGTGCCGCAACACCAAGCTGGCGGTGGTGGAGGCGAAGGCGTGGGACAAGCCGCTGACGGAAGGCGTGGGGCAGGCCAAGGATTACGCGGGCAAGCTGGCGATCCGCTTTACCTATGCCAGCAATGGGCAGGGCATCTACGGCATCGACATGGACACGGGCTTTGAAGCCGAACTGGCGCACTACCCGACGCCGGATGAGCTGTGGGACCGCACCTTTGCCGCCCATGACGTCTGGCGCGACCGCTTCGCCGCGGTGCCGTTCGAGGACCGGGGCGGCTTCTTCCAGGGCCGCTACTACCAGGACATCGCGGTCGAGCGGGCGCTGGATGCCATCGCCGGCCACAAGCAGCGCATCCTGCTGACGCTGGCGACCGGCACGGGCAAGACCTTCGTCGCCTTCCAGATCGCGTGGAAGCTGTTTCACAGCCGCTGGAACCTGGGCGACTGGAAGACGGAGAACGAGCCGACGCGTCGGCCGCGCATCCTGTTCCTGGCCGACCGCAACATTCTCGCCAATCAGGCGTTCAATGCTTTTTCGGCATTTCCCGAAGACGCGCTGGTGCGCATCGAGCCGGCCGACATCCGCAAGAAGGGCAAGGTGCCGAAGAACGGCAGCCTGTTCTTCACCATCTTCCAGACCTTCATGAGCGGGCCGGAGAAGGATGGCAGGCCATCCCCCTATTTCGGCGAGTATCCGCCGGACTTTTTCGACTTCATCGTCATCGACGAATGCCACCGCGGCGGCGCCAACGACGAGAGCAACTGGCGCGGCATCCTCGAATACTTTTCCCCGGCGGTGCAGCTTGGCCTGACCGCCACCCCCAGACGCCGCGACAACGTGGACACCTACGCCTACTTCGGCGAGCCGGTGTTCACCTATTCGCTGAAGGACGGCATCAACGACGGTTTCCTGACGCCGTTCCGGGTGAAGCAGATTGCCACGACGCTGGACGAATACGTCTATACGCCGGACGACACGCTGGTCGAAGGCGAGATCGAGGCGGGCAAGCGGTACGAGGAAGCGGACTTCAACCGCATCATCGAGATCCGGGAGCGCGAGAAGAAGCGGGTCGAAATTTTCATGTCGCAGATCGACCAGCGCGAGAAGATGCTGGTGTTCTGCGCGAACCAGGCGCACGCGCTGGTGATCCGGGACTTGATCAACCAGACGAAGGTCGGCGCCGATCCGCTCTATTGCGTGCGGGTGACGGCGGACGATGGCGCGCTGGGCGAGCAATACCTGCGCGACTTTCAGGACAACGAAAAGACCCTCCCCACCATCCTGACGACCTCGCAGAAGCTTTCAACCGGCGTGGATGCCCGCAACGTGCGCAACATCGTGTTGCTGCGGCCGATCAATTCGATGATCGAGTTCAAGCAGATCATCGGGCGCGGTACGAGGCTCTACGACGGCAAGGACTACTTCACGATCTACGACTTTGTGAAAGCGCACCATCATTTCAGCGACCCGGAGTGGGACGGCGAGCCGATTGAGCCGGAGCCGAACGAAAACCGGCCCGCCACGCAGCCGCTGCCCGAACCGCTCAGCGTGCGTGAGCCCGCAAATGAATACGGCAAACGACAGCCGATCAAGGTCAAACTGGCCGACGGCAAGTCGCGCACCATCCAGTACATGATGGCGACCAGTTTCTGGCATCCAGATGGCACGCCGATGTCGGCAGCCCAGTTCATGGAAGCGCTGTTTGGCAAGCTTCCCGAGTTCTTCCGGGACGAGGATGAGCTGCGCATCCTGTGGAGCGCGCCAGAGACGCGCAGGAGGCTGCTGGAGGGGCTGGCCGAGAAAGGATTCGGCCGGGATCAGTTGACTGATATGCAGAAGATCATCGCGGCGGAGAAAAGCGACCTGTTCGACGTGCTGGCGCACGTGGCCTATGCCTTGGCGCCGCTCACCCGCGAAGCGCGCGCCGCGCAAGCGCACGACGGCATCGGCGCGCACTTCAACCGCAAGCAGCAGGGTTTCCTCGATTTCGTGCTTTCGCACTACGTCAGCGTTGGCGTGGAGAAACTCGACCAGGCGAAGCTGACGCCGCTGCTGCGCCTGAAATATCACGACTCGATTGCCCATGCCGTGGCCGATCTCGGCAAACCCGAAGAGATCGGGCGGGTATTCGCGGGCTTTCAGAAATATCTCTACCAGCCTTCGGCGATGGCCTGACAGCCGATCGAAAATAGCCAACGGGTGATCGACGCACAAAAGAAAATAGCGGCTTTGGCCGCTATATTTTTTGCTTCATTATTTACATTTGATTTTACAACTGATTTTACAACTGAGTTTTTGATCGCAGTCCGGAAAAGACTGGATTGTGTGCCCCTTACCGAATGTAAGGTGGCGTCCCCACGGGGATTCGAACCCCGGTACCTACCGTGAAAGGGTAGTGTCCTAGGCCTCTAGACGATGGGGACCCGGACGGCGGTGTGAACCGCCAATTTTTACTACACGACTTGCGTCGTCAACGTTTATCGGAAAGCTGTGTCAAGGTGACGCCGAGCAACAATCCGACGAAACCCAATGGTACCAGCGAGATCCAGACTTCGGCATTCTCACTGCCATTCAGCATCTTCCAAAATCCAACAACCAGCCCGACGACACTCAGTATCAGCCCCAGCAACGTGGTGATGACGCCAAGCTTGTGCATCTACTTCCTGTAAGTTGGTGGAGGTAAGCGGGATCGAACCGCTGACCTCTTGCATGCCATGCAAGCGCTCTCCCAGCTGAGCTATACCCCCAACGAAGCCGCGCATTCTACTGGTGCCTTGCACGCTTGTAAAGTCTCAGCGCCACTTCAGTCAGGAAAAAGTTTGCCGGGGTTGAGCAGGCCGTGCGGATCGAACTGCAGCTTGATCGCGCGCATCAGGTCCAGCGTGGGGGAATCAATTTCGCGGCCGACGAAGCGGCGCTTTTCGGTGCCGATGCCGTGCTCGCCCGACAGGGTGCCGCCCAGCGCCAGAACGCGCAGCAGGATGGCGTCGTGCGCCAGGCGCGCGCGCTCCATTTCGTCGGCATCGTCGGGGTGCACCATCAGGTTGACGTGCAGGTTGCCGTTGCCGGCGTGGCCGAACGACACCACCGCCAGTTGTTGGGCGTGCGCGGTGTGGTCGATGAAGTCGACGAAGTCGGCGAGCCGCGATACCGGCACCACCACATCCTCGTTGATCTTGAGCGGGGCGATCCGCTTGACCGCGTGCGACAGCGATTTGCGCGCGGTCCACAGTCGCGTGATCTCGTCGCGATCGAAGCCGCTCTTGATGCCGAGCAGGCCGTCGCCGGCGAGTGCTTCTTCCAGCGCGGCGATCTGGCGCGGCACGTCCTCGGCGGCGCCGTCGGCTTCGACCATCAGCAAGGCGCGCGTGCCGGGCGACAGGTCGTCCGCCGCGCCGGTCGGGCGAATGGCGTCGATGGCGCGCTGGTCCATGAATTCGAGCGCGCAGGGCAGCACGGCTTGCTGCATGACGCGGCTGACCGCGTCGAGCGCGGCGCGGTTGCTGGCGTAGCACACGCGCAGGGTGGCGACGGACGCCGGCGCCGGCAGCAGCTTCAAGGTGGCTTCGGTGATGAGGGCGAGGGTGCCGCCGGAGCCGACCAGCAGGCGGGTCAGGTCGTAGCCGGTGACGCCCTTGGTGGTGCGGCAGCCGGTGCGGATTTCGCGGCCGTCGCCGGTGACGGCGCGCAGCCCCAGCACGTAATCGCGGGTGACGCCGTACTTGACGGCGCGCGGGCCGGCGGCGTTCATCGCGAGGTTGCCGCCGATGCGGCAATACGCGCTGCTGCCGGGGTCGGGCGGGTAAAACAGGCCGGCGCTGCGCGCGATGAGGTCGATTTCCCCGGTGACCACGCCGGCCTCGACGACGATCAGGCGATTGGCCGGATCGAATTCGAGCACGCGCCGCATGCACTCGAAGCTGACGACCACGCTGCCGGGTGCGGGCAGGGCGCCACCGACGTTGCCGGAGCCGGCGCCGCGCGGGGTCAGTGCAACGCGGTGTTCGTGCGCGATGCGCGCGAGCGCGGCGACCTCGTCGTGCGAGGTCGGAAACAGCACGGCATCGGGCTCGACCCGGCGCGGGGTTTCGTCGCAGGCGTAGACCGCGCGGGTGGCGTCGTCGTCGAACACCCGGTCGGCGCCGAGGGCGGAACGGAAAGCGGCAAGCGCGCGATCGGACAGCATGGCTAAGGCTCGGTAAAGCTCAGACCGGATGTTCGGGCGGCAACTGCGCGATCAGCTGGCCGACCATGTCGGCGTCGAGATCCATGCCGATGTCCCAGCCCGGGTTGAGCGCGATCGGCACGCCGCCGCCGATGCGGCGCAGCAGCCAGGAAAACTCGGTCAACAGGCCGCCCGAGAACTCGGGGTAATGTTCGGCAAACGGCTTGGCGCGCTCGGGGCTGGTGAAGACGACCAGCACGCGCTCGCCGTCCTCGTCCTCGATGATCAGCGGCTCGGCCTGGGTGGTGCGCTGGAAGCCCTGGATCGGATTCTTCTCGTCGCGCACCGGCATGAACAGCTGCTGGTCGACCAGTTGCAGCACGAAAGTCTCGGGATCGAGCGTGCCGGCGTGGACGGCGGCGAGCTGTTCTTCAAGTGCGTTGTGGGGCGTGAAATTCATGGTCGTCGGGACGGGTTTGGGGTAACGGTCAGTGTAGCGTAAGCGGCGGCACATATTGCAGGCGGCCCGTCCGCCACGCGGGGCATCGCGAACCTTGAGGGCATACGATTTTTTCATGGGTCAGAAGGTCGGCGTCCTTCAGGGCTCCCAGCGTTCCGGGTTGGCCCAGAAACGGGCATTGAGCCAGTCCGGCACCGTCTTGTAGGTGTCGAGATCGTATTCGTGGATACGCACCTTGGCTGTCGGGTCGGTTGCGGCCAGCGCGAAGCCGAGGGCGATAAACATGTCCTCGTCCAGCGCGCGATCCATTCGCACGGCAAGCAGGATGCGCGGGGCGATGTACAGGCGCGTCTGGCTGATGAGGTGCTGGGCTTGTCGAGCGTTCAGGCCGCTCAGCGCGTCGATTCCCAGGGCCAGCGCACAGGGTGTGTCCGGCAGGGGGGCATGCGTGCGGACCGGTGTGTCGGGCAACACATCGCCGACCAGTTGATGGGCGGCGGCATCGAGCGCACATACGCTTGCGGGTCGGATGTCCAGCAGGCGCTGCCGCAGGTGGTCGCGCCAGTTCATGCTTCAGGCCTTGCGCGGCACGCGCACCAGCCGGGTACCTGCGATGCGGTCGTGAAGAAACTGGCGGTCGCGGTCGACGAGCGCCCACCAGAAGCCGATTCCCGCCAGCAGCAGGCCGAGCAGGGCGATGAAGAAACGCAACAGGGCCTGCTTGAAACTGATGCGGCCGCCGTGCTGGTCGACCAGGCGAATGCGCCAGGTCTTCATCGCCAGCGTCTGCCCGCTGCGCAGCCAGAACGCGCTGAAATAGGCGAACAGCACGCCCACGATGTAGACCTGGAACAGGTGGCGCTGCCACGCTGCGTGCATCTCGCCGACGACCGGAATGATGATGAAGGATGCCACGAACAACACCGCCGTGACGAGCAGCGATTCATAGATCATGGCGGCGAGGCGTGCCAGCAAGGGTGCCGGGGTGGGGGCTATTGCGTTGTCTTGCATGGTGGCTCTATATTGCGAACTGGTGCGATACTTTGCCACACTGGATCGCAACCATAATCAACCATACATAATCAACCATAATTAAATCAACCATAATTAAAATCGGGGGGGGTTGGATGCGTATCGTAAAGCAACTCATGGCGATTCCCGGTGTGATTGCCGCCGGCGAATATGCCTATCGCGGCGACCGTTTCTCGTATGAAGGCGCGCTCACCGACGAATTCGCGCGCATGGCATCGATCATGTGCCGTGCCAATACGCTGTCGGTCAACATGCAATCCGAGATTGTCGATTCCTTTTCCGAAAACTGCGGCTGCCGCCCGGTGCAGGGCTGGATCGTGTGCGGCAACCAAATGACCGTTTGCGCGGTGGGCAATTATTTTGCCTTCATCGAAAACCGCGACGAATTGCTGAACGACGTCATGACCATCATGCGCGCCAAGGTCGGCGACGTGCAGGACGACCTGCTGGTCAATCTGTACGCCAGACTGGGCGGCGACACCAAGGAAGCGTTGTACTGAACTGATACCAAACAGGGGGAGGGAAATGGATCTGCAAAAGATGATGGATTTGCCGGGCGCGCTGGCGGCGTTCGCCTATAGCGACAAGGGCGAACTGCAGTCGCATGTGCTGCGCGAGGGTACCGAACTGACGCCGCAGGTGCTGGATTTGCTGGCCCGCTCGTGTGTCGCCAACCTGGCGATCGCCGGCATGGAAGCGCGCGGCTGGGAAGCGCTCACCGGGCAGAGCGGGTTTCAGCCGATCAAGGGTTTCTCGGTGGTGGGACAGGAATGGTCGGTCGTCGTCAATGGCAACTGCGGTGTGGTCGTCAAGAACCGCGACGCCGACTACGAAGCCTCCTTCAATGCCGTTCAGGCGGCCTGAGGCGCGCGTATGTCGCTAAGAAAAATCCTGGTCCTCGACGGCGTGACGGCCGTGTGCCGCTTCCGTGACGACGGCGTGGTCATGGAGGCCGAAGGCGTGCTGTCGCAGGAGCTGATGGAGCGCCTGGCGAAGTTCGCCCAATGGTATCGCCGCATGGTGTCGGGCAGCACCGACCTGCTGTCCCTGTTTACCCAAATGGGCGGCTGGTCGCCGTCGCAGGGCTGGATCGTGCAGGGCGAGGGAATGACGGTGTGCAGCGCAGGCAACCTGGTTTGCATGTTCGAGAATGCACAAGGTTCGCTGAATCAAATCATGCGGGCGCTGGGCGAAGCAGCGCACGAATAACACGAATAAGCGGCGCCGATCTTGCGCACTTGCCGCGGTTTGTCCGCGGCGGTGCGTTGCAGGCAACAACCCCTCCGTGCGCGGCGGGGTTTTTTATGCCTGCCGGGTGGCTTTTCCCGATGCCGGGGCGGCTGGCGGCGCACGAAAGCCGGCCGGATAACCGCCGCCGCATGATTTCTTGACCGGATCAGGGCAAAGCGATTATTCTCGCAGGTCCACCAACGAATTGATTTATTGCCATTTTATGGAAGCCACGGGCGCCGAGATCGTCGTACGTTGTCTGGCCGAAGAGGGAGTCGAGTTTGTCTTCGGCTATCCCGGCGGAGCCGTGCTCAACATTTACGACGAAATCTTCAAGCAGAATAGATTCAAGCACGTGCTGGTGCGCCACGAACAGGCCGCGGTGCATGCTGCCGATGCCTATGCGCGTGCCACCGGCCGGGTTGGCGTGGCGCTGGTGACGTCGGGGCCGGGCGTGACCAATGCGGTGACCGGGATTGCCACCGCCTACATGGATTCCATTCCCATCGTCGTCGTCACTGGCCAGGTGCCGACCCCGGCGATCGGCCTGGATGCGTTCCAGGAAGTCGATACCGTTGGCATCACGCGCCCGTGCGTCAAGCACAACTTCCTGGTCAAGGACGTCAAGGACCTGGCGGCGACGATGAAGAAGGCCTTCATCATCGCCGCCACCGGCCGTCCGGGTCCGGTGGTGGTCGACGTGCCCAAGGACGTGACCGCTCACCTCACCGAATTCGTCTACCCGGCCACGGTCGAGATGCGCTCCTACAACCCGGTGGTGAAGGGCCACAGCGGCCAGATGAAGCGCGCGGTGCAGATGCTGCTCGAAGCCAAGCGGCCGATGATCTACGCGGGCGGCGGCGTGGTGCTGGGCAATGCCTCGCCGCAGCTGGCCGAACTCACCCGCCTGCTCGGTTTTCCCATCACCAACACCCTGATGGGGCTGGGCGGGCATCCCGCCACCGATCGGCAGAACCTCGGCATGCTGGGGATGCACGGCACCTACGAAGCCAACATGGCGATGCAGCACTGCGACGTGCTGCTGGCCGTCGGCGCGCGCTTCGACGATCGCGTGATCGGCAACCCCGCGCACTTTGCGCGCGAGCAGCGCCGCATCATCCATATCGACGTCGACCCGTCGTCGATTTCCAAGCGGGTCAAGGTCGACGTGCCCATCGTCGGCGACGTCCAGAACGTGCTGACCGACATGCTGGAACTGCTGAAGCTGGCCAAGGAAAAGCCCGATGCCGCCGCGCAGAATTCGTGGTGGACGCAGATCGAATTGTGGCGCTCGAAGAACTGCCTGAAGTACAACCAGAGCGGTGCCATCATCAAGCCGCAGTACGTGGTCGAAAAGCTGTGGGAAGTGACCAAGGGCGATGCCTACATCACCTCCGACGTCGGCCAGCACCAGATGTGGGCGGCGCAGTACTACAAGTTCGACAAGCCGCGCCGCTGGATCAATTCCGGTGGCCTCGGCACCATGGGCGTCGGCCTGCCGTATGCCATGGGCGTGCAGCTCGCGTTCCCCGATGCGCAGGTCGCCTGCATCACCGGCGAATCGAGCATCCAGATGTGCATCCAGGAGCTTTCCACCTGCAAGCAGTACCGCATCCCGGTCAAGGTCGTCACGCTCAACAACCGCTACATGGGCATGGTGCGGCAGTGGCAGGAGTTCTTCTACGGCAGCCGCTACGCCGAGTCCTACATGGAGTCCTTGCCCGATTTCGTGAAGCTGGCCGAAGCCTATGGCCACGTCGGCATGCGCATCGACAAGCCGGAAGACGTCGAGGGCGCGCTGAAGGAAGCCTTCTCGCCCGCGTTGAAGGAGCGCCTGGTGTTCATGGACTTCCAGACCGACCAGACCGAAAACGTCTTCCCCATGGTCGAAGGCGGCAAGGGCCTGTCCGAAATGATTCTGGCGGAGGAGCTCTGACATGCGCCACATCATTTCACTGCTGATGGAAAACGAGGCCGGCGCGCTGTCGCGCGTGGCCGGGCTGTTCTCGGCGCGGGCCTACAACATCGAGTCGCTCACCGTGGCGCCGACCGAAGACGCCACGCTGTCGCGCATGACCATCGTCACCGTGGGCTCGGAAGATGTCATTGAACAGATCACCAAGCAGTTGAACAAGCTGGTCGACGTGATCAAGGTGATGGACCTGACCGAAGGCAGCCACATCGAGCGCGAGCTGATGCTGGTCAAGGTCAAGGCGGTGGGGCTGGGGCGCGAGGAAATGAAGCGCACCGCCGACATTTTCCGCGGCCGCATCATCGACGTCACCGATTCGACCTACACCATCGAGCTGACCGGCGCCGGCTCCAAGCTCGACGCCTTCCTGCAGGCGATCGATCCCGCCTTCATCATCGAAACCGTTCGCACCGGCGCGTCTGGCATCGGACGCGGCGAGCGCAGCCTCAAAATCTGATTTTTCATCTAGCCATTTTTAATTTCCCTGGGAACCCATCATGAAAGTTTATTACGACAAGGACGCCGACCTTTCCCTCATCAAGAAGCGCAAGGTCGTCATCATCGGCTATGGCTCGCAGGGCCATGCCCACGCCTGCAATCTGAAGGACTCCGGCGTCAACGTGACCGTCGCCCTGCGTCCGGGCTCCGCCTCCGCCAAGAAGGCCAAGAACGCCGGCCTCAAGGTCAAGAACGTGCCCGAGGCGGTCGCCGCCGCCGACCTGGTGATGATCCTGACCCCGGACGAGTTCCAGTCGCAGCTCTACCGCGATGAAGTGGAGCCCAACCTGAAGCAGGGCGCGACCCTGGCGTTCGCCCACGGCTTCGCCATTCACTACAACCAGATCGTGCCGCGCGCCGACCTCGACGTCATCATGATCGCCCCCAAGGCCCCGGGCCACACCGTGCGCTCCGAGTTCGTCAAGGGCGGCGGCATCCCCGACCTGATCGCGGTGTTCCAGGACGCTTCCGGCAAGGCGCGTGACCTCGCCCTGTCCTACGCGTCCGCCATCGGCGGCGGCCGTACCGGCATCATCGAGACCACCTTCAAGGACGAGACCGAGACCGATCTGTTCGGCGAGCAGGCCGTGCTGTGCGGCGGCGCCGTTGAACTGGTCAAGGCCGGCTTCGAGACCCTGACCGAAGCGGGCTACGCGCCCGAGATGGCCTACTTCGAGTGCCTGCACGAGCTGAAGCTGATCGTCGACCTGATGTACGAAGGCGGCATCGCCAACATGAACTACTCGATCTCCAACAACGCGGAATACGGCGAGTACGTGACCGGCCCCAAGATCATCAACGCCGAATCCAAGGCCGCGATGAAGGAGTGCCTGGACAACATCCAGAACGGCAACTATGCCAAGCGCTTCATCCTGGAAGGCCAGTCCAACTACCCCGAGATGACCGCCTGCCGCCGCAACAACGCCGCGCACCAGATCGAGGTGGTGGGCGGCAAGCTGCGCGCCATGATGCCCTGGATCACGGCCAACAAGCTGGTCGATCATTCCAAGAACTAAATGTGTGAGGGGGGAGGGGTGAGGCGTGAGGGGCGGTCAGCCCGGCGCGCCTCGCCCCTTTCTCCTCACCCTTCACGCCTGACCCCTCACCCACTCACATGACCCATCCCTTAATCGCCCGCGAGGGCTGGCTGGTTCTGCTGGCCGCATTTGCTGCCGCCCTGATCGCGACCTGGCTCATCGGCTGGTGGTCGGTTCCGTTCTGGATCTGGGCGGTGTTCGCGCTGCAGTTCTTCCGTGACCCGGCGCGCGTGCCGCCGATGGATGCCGACGCGGTGATCGCGCCGGCCGACGGCCGCATCGTCGTGGTGGAAAAGGTCCGTGACGAATATCTGGATCGCGAGGCGCTGAAGATCAGCGTCTTCATGAACGTGTTCAACGTGCATTCCAACAAGAGCCCGGTCGACGGCGAGGTCAAGGGCGTCTGGTACACGCCGGGCAGCTTCGTCAACGCCGACCTCGACAAGGCCTCCACCGAGAACGAGCGCAACGCGATCCACATCGCGACGTCGCGCGGCGACGTCACCAGCGTGCAGATCGCCGGGCTGATCGCGCGGCGCATCCTGTGCTACGTGCGCACCGGCGACCAGCTCGCGCGCGGCCAGCGTTACGGCTTCATCCGCTTCGGCTCAAGGGTGGACGTCTATCTGCCGGTCACGGCGCGCGCCGAGGTCTCGATTGGCCAGAAAGTCACCGGCGGGCGTACCATACTCGCTCGCTGGTAAACCCTTTAATCCCATGCTCGAAATCGATCACCGCAAGACCGACAGGACACGCCCGCGGATGCGAGACCGCGGCATTTACCTGCTGCCGAACCTGTTCACCACGGGTGCGCTGTTCGCCGGCTTCTACGCCATCGTCCAGGCGATGAACGAGCAGTTCGAGTACGCCGCGGTGGCGATTCTCATCGCCATGGTGCTCGACGGGCTGGATGGCCGGGTCGCCCGCATGACGCACACGCAAAGCGCCTTCGGTGCCGAGTACGACAGCCTGTCCGACATGGTGTCGTTCGGGGTCGCCCCCGCGCTGGTGATCTACGAGTTCGCGCTGCAGGGCATGGGCAAGCTCGGCTGGATCGCCGCCTTTGTCTATTGCGCCGGCGCGGCGTTGCGGCTGGCGCGTTTCAACACCCAGCTCGACACCGTCACCGACAAGCGCTTTTTCCAGGGACTGCCGAGTCCGGCTGCGGCGGCATTGATCGCCGGTTTTATCTGGGTGATGGTCGAATACGACGTGGCAGGCGGCGACGTGCGCTGGCTGGCCGCGGCGATTGCGCTGTTCGGCGGGCTCACCATGGTCAGCAATTTCCGCTTCTACAGCGGCAAGGAAATCAACCTCAGGAGAAGCGTGCCCTTCTTCGTCATCCTGCTGATCGTGCTGGCCTTCATCCTGGTATCGACCAGCCCGCCCGAAGTGCTGTTCGGTGTGTTCGCGCTGTATGGCCTGTCGGGCTATGCCGATGCGCTGTGGCGGCTGTCGCGCCGCAAAAAACCGGGTGAACAAGGCCCCTTGCCGGGCCGCGAAAAATAGATACAATTTAGACTATGTCTAACTGGTCGCCATCATCCTTGCTCCTCTGCCGGTCGAACCTCCTGTTCGGCACCCTGCTGCCGCGCCCCGCGCGCGCACATTAACCCCCTCCCCCGCAGTACCCCGCGCCGCCCGCTTCCCGCGGCAACCCTTATAATTAATGCGTCGGCCTGACGCCGACCCACCATGGAGCCTGCCATGAACGACCGTTTATTCATTTTCGACACCACCTTGCGCGACGGCGAGCAAAGCCCCGGCGCGTCGATGACCAAGGACGAGAAGCTGCGCATCGCGCGCCAGCTGGAAAAGCTCGGCGTCGACGTCATCGAGGCCGGATTTGCCGCGGCCAGCCCCGGGGATGCAGGCGCGATTCGGGCGATTGCCGAGGCGATTCGGGGTTCGACCATCTGCTCCCTGGCACGCGCCAACGAGCGCGACATTCACGCCGCAGGCGGCGCGATCGAGCCGGCGAGCCGTGGCAATGGTGCAGGGGGACGCATCCACACCTTCATCGCCACCAGCCCGATCCACATGGAAAAGAAGCTGCGGATGCAACCTGAGCAGGTGCTCGAAGCGGCGGTCAAGGCGGTCAAGCTGGCGCTCGAATACACCGACGACGTCGAATTCTCGGCCGAGGACGCGGCGCGCTCGGAGATGGATTTCCTGGTGCGTGTGTTCGACGAGGTGATCAAGGCCGGCGCCAAAACGATCAACGTGCCGGACACCGTCGGCTACAGCATTCCGGCGTTGTGGGGCGAGCGCATGAAGCAGCTGATCGAGCGCGTGCCGAATTCGGACAAGGTGATTTGGTCGACCCACTGCCACAACGACCTTGGCATGGCGGTGGCCAACTCGCTCGCCGCGGTGATGAACGGTGCGCGCCAGGTCGAGTGCACCATCAACGGCCTCGGCGAACGCGCCGGCAACGCCTCGCTGGAAGAGATCGTGATGGCGGTGCGGACCCGTCGCGATGTATTCAACTGCGACACGCGCATCGACGCCACCCAGATCGTGCCGGCGTCCAAGCTCGTCTCCACCATTACCGGCTATCCGGTGCAGCCGAACAAGGCCATCGTCGGCGCCAACGCGTTCGCGCACGAATCGGGCATCCACCAGGACGGCGTGCTGAAGCACCGCGAGACCTACGAAATCATGCGCGCCGAAGATGTCGGCTGGCACGCCAACCGCTTGAGCCTCGGCAAGTTGTCCGGCCGCAACGCGTTCAAGACCAAGCTGGCCGAACTCGGCATCGTGCTCGACAGCGAGGAAGCGCTCAATGCCGCGTTTGCCCGCTTCAAGGATCTGGCCGACAAAAAGCGCGAGATTTTCGACGAGGACCTGCAGGCGCTGGTGTCCGACGAGGGCTATGCGGCCGGGCCCGAGCGCTACAAGCTGCGCTCGCTGAAAGTGTGTTCGGAGACCGGCGAAATCCCGCACGCGCAACTGGTGTTCACCGATGAAGGCGTCGAAAAACAGGCCGGCGGCACCGGCTCGGGCCCGGTCGACGCGACCTTCAAGGCGCTCGAATCGGTGGTCAACAGCGGCGCCGACCTGCTGCTGTATTCGGTCAACAACATCACCAGCGGCACCGACGCGCAGGGCGAAGTGACGGTGCGGCTGGCGCAGGACGGACGCGTGGTCAACGGGCAGGGCGCCGATACCGACATCGTGGTCGCTTCGGCCAAGGCCTACCTGCATGCGTTGAACAAGCTGCACAGCCGGCGCGAGCGGGCGCATCCGCAGGTGTGAAACCGGGGTGAAAACCGCGCACCCGAAAAAACGCCCTGCGGGGCGTTTTTTTATGGGCGCGGGATGAAGCAAGCGGGCGGGACGTTTTGGCCGCATCCGTACTATAAATCCAGCAAATTCACCGTTCACGTTCACGCGTCGCAGCGCGTCCAGACCATGAACGCTTCCGCCACATTGCTTGCGTGCTGCCTCGGGCTTGCCGGCGTCGGGCCATGCCTTGCTGACGCCGCGCGGCAGACGGCGTGCAGCACGTCAGGATCGAGGGCGGCGCCTATTTCTTCAAGCCCAACCGGGTGATCGCGCGGTCGACCGTGCCGGTCGAGCTGACGGTCAGCGTGGGCCGCAGCGTGATCCCCCACAGCTTCGTCATCCAGGCGCCCGGGGGGCGTCGCGGTCGATGAGGCGCTGTCGAGCGAGCCCAAGAAAATCCGCTTCACGCCCACCGCCGCCGGCAACTATCCGTTTTACTGCCGCAACCGGCTGCTGTTCTTCGAGAGCCACCGCGAGAAGGGCATGGAGGGCGTGCTCGACGTGGTGGAATAGCGATGCTCTCCGCCCTCATGCTGGCCGCGGCACTCTCTGGAACACGCCTGTCTCTGGATGACGCCATCGAGCATTTCCGCAGCGTCGAGCTACCAGGTGACCCTGCATTCCTCGCGCGCCGACGGCGAGGACCTAATCCGCTACGCGTACAGGAGGCCCGGGTTCGTGCGCATGGATTCATCCGCCCGCACGCGGGTGCGGTGCTGGACTACAGCCCGCTCACCCGGCGCGTGCGGCTGTGGCCGCGGGGCGCCGGGCGCTTTCCCGAACTCAGCCTGACCCCGAACAACCCGCTCATCCGCAGCCCGGGCGGGCAAACCGTGGACAAGTCGGATGTCGGGGCGCCGTTCGATAATGTCCGCATCCTGCTCGCGCAGGGCGAGGCGGCGGTGCGGGGCGAAGCGGATCTGGCAGGCCGCAGCGCCCTGCATCTGGTGGTGAGCGGCGCGCCAGGGATTGCGGTGGCCGGCGTGCATCGCTACGAGCTGTGGCTGGACACGTCGAGCCGGTTTCCGCTCAAGGTGATCAGCCGCGACCGGCAGGACGCCATCATCGAAACCGTCACTATGGAGGCGCTGCAAATCAACCCGCCGCTGGCGCAAACCCTGTTCGATCCCGAGGAGCAATGACATGGAGTACCGCTTTGTCACCGTCTGGCGTATCGAGGCGCCGCTCGAGGCGGTTTGTGAGGCCATCTCCCATTCCCCGCACTGGCCGCAGTGGTGGCGGAAAGCGTTGAGGAACTCGCGCCCGGCGATGCCCGCGGCATCAGCAGCGTGCGCCGCTACACGTGGCGGGGCCGCCTGCCTTACCGGCTGACGTTCGATATCCGCGTGGTCCGCGTGGTCCATGCCATTCCGCTGACCCGTGTCGAAGGCATCGCGAGCGGCGACGTCGAAGGCCGGGGCCGCTGGTCCTTCGCCACCGACGGCGCGGTGACGAGCGTGCGCTTCGAGTGGCAGATCCGCACCACCGCGGTGTGGATGAACCTGTTGGCGCTATTTGCGCGTCCGCTCATCAAATGGAACCACGACGGCGTCATGCGGCGCGGGGGCGAAGCCCTGGCGCGCCTGCTCGGCATCG
>JBAQND010000087.1:0-5577 GCA_049303455.1 Thiobacillus sp. | reverse complement strand
TGCGTGGCGAGGGCAAGGGTCTGGCCGAGCTGGTCGGGGCGGGTGGCGAGCGCGGGGAAGTTGCGCACGATGGCGGCGTGGCGTGCATCTCCGCGCCGCACTTCGCCCTGAATCCGCTGCACCTGGTCGCGCAGGTCCTGGGCATGGAGCCAGTAGGCGGCGGTGAGGGTCAGGCCGATCGCGGCGACGATGCCTGCCGCCTGATTGAGGCCGCGGCGCCAGCGGAATTCGGTGTGGTGCTGCAGCAGTTCGGGCGGCGCCAGGTTCAGCTGCACGGCCTCGCCCGCAATCGCCGCCAGCGGCGCGATTTCCGGCGTGGCGGCGAGGAAATTGTCGGGAATGCGCAGCGCACGCGCGAGGCTCGGCATGCCGATGAGTCGCGTGCTGAACGCGGGGTCGGCATTGAGCGGCGCCTGCGCGCTGTCGAGCTGGCCGCTGGGGTCCAGCAGCAGCACATGCAGCCGGGCTTCGCGCGGCAGGATGCGCTGGCCCGTGAGATAGAGCTGGGTCTTGGCGATTTCGTCGGCCGCATTGCCCGGCAGCTGGGTGGGCGTGTCGCTGCCGATCAGGCGCGAAAAACGCAGCAGGCCGTTGTGGTAGTAGGACAGCCGCAGCCTGTTGTTGAGACGGCATGCCAGCAGCGTGTGCGGCGCCTGCACCCGCAGCCTGGCCAGCAGGTGCTGGTACGCCAGCGCCAGCGGGGTGATGCCGCACAGGGGAACGCGCTCACGGTGCAGCACGCTCAGCCAGGGCGTCAGCCATTCGGAATCGGTCAGGGTGGCCAGCAGATAGCGGTCGTCGCGACGGCCGGTCGTTTCGCGCGCCTGTCGCCACGCGCCGGTGAAACGCGCGTTGCGGAACACCTGCTTGAGCTTGCGTGCCAATAGCTCGGCGCGCGCGCGCCCCTGCACGTGCGGCAGGATTTCGCTGCGGTAATCCTCGTCCACGGTGTCGGCCACCAGCAGGACCGGCAGCTGCGCGTGCTTGACCAGCACCTGCCGAAACGCCGCCAGCCCTGCTTCGCTGGCGGCAAATTCGCCCAGCCAGTGCATCTGGCCCGGACGCCAGTCGAGCACGCCGATCTGGCGCGGGGTGGCAAGCAGGATCAGGCGATGGTCAAACATCATTATGGAAAAAACTATTAACCACAAAACCATTAACCACAGAGGCACAGAGGCACAGAGAAACCCTGTTGTAGCGTGTCATCCGCAGTGTGGCCGCACGACATACTGCAATTTCCCGCTTTGCCTCTGTGTCTCTGTGCCTCTGTGGTGAGGGGTTTGAAATCATAACGGCAGGTTCCCGATCAGGTCATAAACCGGCAGCAGCACCGATACCAGGATGCCGCCGAGCAGCAGGCCGAGGATGGCGGTGAGCATCGGCTCCAGCACCCTGAGGCCGTTTTCGATCGAGTCGAGCACTTCGCGGTTATAAAAATACGTCACGTTTTCCAGCGCTTCGTCGAGCGCGCCGGTGGATTCGCCCACCCGCAGCATGCGGATCACCAGCGGCGGGAACAGCGCCAGCGACTGGAAGCTTTCGGACAGGCCGCGGCCGTCGGCGATCTGCTGCGCCGCGCGGTGGATGCCGCCGGCGATCACCCGGTTGCCGGCGACCATCTCGCCCGCGCGCAGCGCGTCGAGCACCGTCACCCCCGAGCGGTACATCATCGCCAGGGTGTTGGTGAAGCGCGCCAGCGCCATCTTCTGCACGATCGGCCCGATGACAGGCAGCCGCAGCTGGGCGCGGTCCCACCAGTCACGTCCGGCCTCGCTCCGTTTCACCCACAGCGGCAGCCCGACGCCCAGTGCCAGCGCCAGCGCCAAGCCAATCAGCCAGTACGAGCGAACCGCTTCCGAGACCGCCATCAGGATCAGGGTCGGCAGCGGCAGCACCACCCCCATGGTCTCGACCAGGGAGAGCACCTGCGGCACCAGATACACCAGCAAGAACAGGATGGCCGTGCCGACGACGGCCAGCACCAGCGCCGGATAGATCATCAGCCGCTTGGCCTTGGCGGTGACCTCTTCCTGCCACTTCAGCGATTCGGCCAGACGGTCGAACACCGCGTCCAGCAGGCCGGTCTGCTCCCCCGCGCGCACGCTGTGGACGAACACGGCACCGAACACCGCCGGGTGCGCCGCCAAGGCCTGCGACAACACCTTGCCGCCTTCCATGTCTTCCAGCAGCGCGGTCAGCACATCGCGAAAACCGCGTTTTTCCATGGTGTCGCGCAGGTCGCGCAAGCCGTCGAGCAGCGGAATCCCGGCGCGGGTGATGTAGCGCATGTGGATGCAGAACGTCACCAGATCGCGCAGGGTGACGCGCTCGCGGCCGCTGGGGGCGTACTGGCGCGAAAGCTCGGCCAGCGTGATGAGGTCGAGTCCCATGCGCTTCAGGCGCAGTTCGAGGTCGACGTCGTTGACAGCCGACAGCGTGCCCCGGGTGGTGCGGCCGGTCTGGTCGATGGCGCGGTAGTCGAAGAAGGGCATGAACCGTTATCCGCCGTGGCGCACGCGGAGGATGAAACCTCTCACCACAGAGGCACAGAGGCACAGAGAAAGACATAAAAACGCTGACTGCGGGGGAATCATAAGCAGATTCTCCCGATGCCGTTTTTCAGCACGGGAACCTCTCACCACAGAGACACAGAGAACATAGAGAACACAGGGTAAAAACAAGACCTTGCGGCTAAAGCCGCATTCACCTGATGGGTGATTCGGAAAAAGCGCATGACATGGCGTTATTTCGATGTTCTCTGTGCCTCTGTGTCTCTGTGGTGAGGAATTTAGAATCATAAGCAGATTCTCCTGATGCCGTTTTTCAGCATGGGAACATTGAAATTGAGCAGCAGGCCGGTGTGCAATCCAGTCAGTTTCAGGTAGGTCAGCAATTGCGCTTCGTGTACTGACAAGAGCTTTTCCACGGCTTTGAGTTCGAGAACCAGTTGTTTTTCCACGACAACGTCGATGCGATAGCCGCAATCGAGTGAGATGTTTTTGTAAACCACGGGCAACTCAAGCTGCCGCTGAAAGTGAATCTGCCGTTGGCCGAGTTCATGGCAAAGGCAGGTTTCATAAGCGGATTCGAGCAGCCCTGGTCCGAGGGCACGATGAACTTCAATCGCCGCACCGATAACCATGTCGGTCAACGCATTTCTCTGTGCCTCTGTGTCTCTGTGGTTAATGGTTTTGTGGTTCATGTTTTACACCCGCCCCGTCAAGTCCACCACCCGCGCCACTTCCGCCAGCGAGGTCACGCCATCGAGCACGCGCTTGATGCCGTCTTCGGCCAGCGGGTGATAGCCATGCTCGAACGCGGCGCGGCGGATTTCGTGCAGCGGCGCGTGGTTGGCGACCAGTTCGTCCAGTTCGGGATCCATCCGCAACAATTCGATCAGGGCCAGGCGGCCTTTGTAGCCTTTGTTGCTGCACGCCGGGCAGCCGGTCGCGCGAAATATCCAAGGCGGCTCGGCCGGATCGGCGCCGAGGATGAGCGACTCATATTCGTCCGGCGTGTAGGCTTCCCTGCAGTGCGGGCAGAGCTTCCTCACCAGGCGTTGCGCGACGACGCCGATGATGTTGCCGGACAGGATGCCGGGCTGGATGCCGATGTCCATCAGGCGCGGAAACACGCCGAGCGCGGAGTTGGTATGCAGGGTGGTGAACACCTGGTGGCCGGTCATGGCGGCGCGGAAGGCCATTTCGGCGGTGTCCCTGTCACGGATTTCGCCGACCAGGATGATGTCGGGGTCCTGCCGCATGATCGAGCGAATGCCGTTGGCGAAGTCGAGCTTCAGTGTTTCGTTGACCGAGCTCTGGCGCATCAGCGTGACCGGGTATTCGACCGGGTCTTCCAGCGTCATGATGTTGACGGTCTCGTTGTTCAGGTGCGACAGCATCGAATACAGCGTGGTGGTCTTGCCGGAGCCGGTCGGCCCGGTCACCACCAGGATGCCTTCGGGGCGCGCCATCATCAGCTGCAACTCGCGCCGTGCGTCTTCGGTGAAGCCCATCTGCTCCAGCGGCATGATGGATTTTTCGCGGTCGAGGATGCGCAGCACCAGGTTTTCGCCGTGGATGCCGGGCTGGCTGGACACGCGGAAGTCGATCGGACGGCCGTTCAGCGTCAAGGACATGCGGCCGTCCTGCGGCGCGCGCGTCTCGGCGATGTTCATCCCGGACAGCACTTTGAGGCGCACCAGGATGCCCGGCCAGTAGGTCTTGTGCAGGCTGCGGATTTGTTCGAGCACGCCGTCGATGCGGTAGCGGATGCGCAGGAAGGCGTGCTCGGGCTCGAAGTGGATGTCGGAGGATTCGCGCTTCACCGCGTCGGTTAGCAGCGCGCCGACCAGCCGCACCACCGGCTGGGTGTATTCCTCGGTGTCGGGGTTGAGGCTGGCGTAGTCGACTTCGCCGGTCTCGATCTCGCGCAGGATGCCGTCGAGCGAGAGGTCGAAGCCATAGAACTTGTCGATGCATTCCAGAAGCTGCGCTTCGGCCGCCAGCAGCGTGTCGATTTCCAGTTGACCGCCGAGCGCCGCTTTCAACTGGTCGAGCGCGACGACGTTGAACATGTCGGTGGTCGCCAGCGTTAGCACGTTGCGTGCGGCATCGTGCGCGATCGGCAGCAGGTGGTGGCGGCGGGCGAATTCCTCGGGCACCAGCTGTAGCGCCTCGGGGTCGGCCACCACCTGGGCGAGATCGATGCCCTGGCTGCCGAGCGCGTTGGCGAGCTGGTCGCGCAGCACCGCCTCGGTCATGAAGCCCAGCGCCACCAGTTGGCGCCCGATCGGCAGGCCGGTGGTTTTCTGTTCCTTCAGGCCGATGCGCAGCTGGTCGAGGGTGATGAGCCCCTGCGAGACCAGGGTCTCACCCATGCGGAGTTTTTTTCTGCGCTCCATACGATTGCGCTTAACGAACCGACTTCAGCTGCTGCACGCGCGCTTCGGCCTGGGCGCGGTCGAAGCGGTGGGCGCCGCGGCTGGCGAGCGCCTTCTCGTAATACGTGAGTGCCGCCGGGTACTGGTTCAGCTGGTCGAGGCTGACTGCCAGGTTGAAAGCGTAATCGCCGTTGTCCGGTGCGGAGCGGAAGGCCTCGAAGTAGGCCGCCTGGGCGTCGTTCCAGCGCGACTGCTCGGCGTAGAGGTTGCCGAGCGTCTGGTAAAGCTGCGGGCTGGGATCGCGTTCGATCAAGGTTTTCAGACGGCTTTCGGTCGCCTGGCTGTCGGTGTTGCCGAGCAGGTCGAGCAGGGCGCCCTGGGCGGCGGCATTGCGCGGGTCGAGATCGAGCACCTCGCGATACAGGCGCTGCGCGTCCGCCTCGCGGTTTTGCACGCTGGCGATCGCTGCCAGCCCCAGCAGCGCATCCACATTGCGTCCGCGTGCCGCGGCCTGGGTGTAGAGCCGCTCCGCTTCACCCAGCGCGCCGCGCTGCCAGGCCGCGTAGGCCTGATTGAGCAGGCCCGTTTGCGCGTCGGGCTGGAACAGCGGCAGTGCGGCAGGGGGCGGTGCGGTGATGCTTGTGGGCGCGGCTGCACGCGGGGCGCTGCGGGCAGGCGCAGGCGTCGGCGGGGCG
>JBAQND010000086.1:0-2043 GCA_049303455.1 Thiobacillus sp. | reverse complement strand
CACCCTCAAGGCCAACGGCCTGGTCGCGGTGGAACACATCAGCGACATCAGCTCGCGCCTGGTGGTGAATCAGGCCGCGCTCAAGCTCAAGCGCAGCCTGATCCAGCCGGTGATCGACGCGTTTGCGGCTGCAATAAAAGAATAATGCTTGAGTGCTGAGGCTGCGATACGAGGCCCGGCTAATCACTTGGCCATGTCTCGCGCATCCCCTGAGCGCCCGACCAGATTGCCGCGGGTGACCGTGCATGAGGAACGGGTTTCAGTGCCCGCGAATCAGGTGGATGGCACGGGCGCGTGCCTTCCCGTACATGTCCCGCAAGCCAACGCCCCACTTCCCTTTCCGCAAGGCGTGACGCGAGTAGATCGTGTTGGGCGAAGTGCTTGCCGAACTGGGACGATGGCGTTCTTCAATTTCGCGTGAAATGAGGGCGAAAAAATTATGCTCGTGGAGCACGCGGCGGCGGGCTTCGATGATGGCGGGCAGGCGCTTTTCGTACTCGTTGTCGGAGATGGCCTGGCGAATGATGCGGGCAGCGCCTTCCGGGTCCTTCATGTCGACCGGAATGTAGCTCTCCGGCGGGAAGTAGTCACTGGCGTTGGGGCAGCCGCAATAGAACGGCAAGGCCATGCCCAAAAATGAATCCGCCAGCTTTTCCGTCCAGTGGTGGGGGCCGATGTAGTTCTCGATCGCCACATGGTAACGGTAGTCGTCCAGCGCCTCCGCCTTGTCGTCCAGCGGGCGCGCACCGCGGCCAAAGACATGCATCTCCGGCAGCAGATCCATCAGTTTCAGCATGAACGCGTTGCGCTGCCGGTGCAGCGTGTGCCGCATGTTCTTGGGCGAGAAAACCATCGACAGGTCAAAGGTTTTAACAGTCGGGGGGCGCGACTCGATTTCGTCGAAGGGGACGATGCGCCGGGTTCCCACGCCGTAGAACCAGTGCAGGGCCGGTTGCGTGTAAATGCGCTGGGGGTGAGGCAGGGCCCAGGCCTCCTGGCTGGTGAGCACGGCGCCGAATTGGCGCGTGAAGTCATCGCCGTATATTTTGATCGACGACGGCTCGGTGGTTGCCAGGATGCTGTTGGAGGCAGCGCAGGCCAGCGTTTCGCTGCCAGTTTTTCCGGCCTCGCCGCTCGCGGGCGGGATGTCGTCGTAAACCACCAGCCAGTCGTAATCCCTTGCATCGCGGTCGAACAGATACTCGCAACGCCCCCATCGCCCATCGCCGTGGGGGAATTGATGCAGCCAATGCTCGGCCGGAAAACGGCTCAGCAGCTTGACCCGGATCATCTCGCCGGGGATATCGGTTTCAGTCTGCGGCACGAATATCCCGCTTATTCACGCCAATAGTCGGCAATCCAGGTCGCCGGCAGAATATGCTTGTAAAGCTTCTTGTACCATTTTTTGGTGGGCCAGATTCCGAGTACCGCGTCGGGCGGATTCGGGTCGCCCGGGAACGCCACGACACGGGCGCTCTCGGGTCGTGTCGGTGCCTTCCACCAGCGCTGCGGCATGGGCGGAATGCAGTGCGTCTTGAACAGCGCGCACCATTCGTCAGGCCAGAAGGCCATGTCGGAAACGGTGCGCGAGATGTAGATTTGTTCATTGTTGTAACGGCCGAGAATCGACTTGAATTCGGGCACGAGACGGTCATGGATGTAGGGATGCTCCCCAACCCGGAAACGGAATACCGAGGTGTTGCCGATCCCCTTTCCCGGCTGCGTCCAGTTCTGCATGACCACGAATGTCTTCTCCGGTGCGAAATCGAAGAACTCATCCAGCGGGCCCGTGACAATCACGTCAAGGTCCAGGAACAGCCAGTCCCCCTCCATGCCGGGCAAGGTCCTGGCCCACAGCCCGATTTTTCGCCATCCCGTATTGTCGTAAGGGGGCGGGAGCGCAACCGTGGGGCAGGGCAGGCATTCCACCTCGCTGCGCACCCCCGTCGGGTCGTCGGTCAGGCAAACGAAGCGTATCGGGCCCTGGATGTTTCGGCGGACCATGCCATACAACTTGTTCGCATACTCGGCCGGGTACTTCGG
>JBAQND010000085.1:0-2253 GCA_049303455.1 Thiobacillus sp. | reverse complement strand
AAATGTTCGAGCATCGTCCCAAGGCCAAATAAGCCTTTTGCCATGACGGCCTGTACTGCAAAACCATGCGCGCCTTCCGGGGCGCGCGTTGTTTTTGGTGCGCCCGGCAGGGCGCACTCACTTGGAGGTGAAAGTCCTCTACTCGCCCGACAAGGGGAAGAGTTAGCTGAACGGCAAGGGTGTTCTGGGTGACTGGAAATCTGGAGGAAGCCGAAGGCAAAGCGCTGGTCTGACGAACAGGAAGCGGATACGAGGCGGCACGGCGGGGTAAGGCGGCCAATATCGTCAAAGCCCGAAACTTGTACGGAACGCCGTGACGTATATCCGACAGGCATAAGCGTGAAGGTGAGTGCGCAATACCCGGGGAGATCTGCACGGGTGCCGAGGGAAACCTCTGTGCTACTGACATCGAGAGGTGTCGGGAGGCCTGTGCAGAAGTCAGCAGAGGCCATAGTAGCTGCCGGCAAGGAGCGAAGGGCCGAACATTGAAAGCCGCAAGTAGGCGGCGGGAACACATGGACAGTCGATGAAGGCAGAAGATTCGCGGCAGGCGAATGCCAGTGAAGAAGAATCGGGGCAGAACTCCGAGGGAACCTTGCACGGTGCCGAGGCTGACATGACGACCCGCAAGCGGACGAAAGCGGAGTGGGAGCAGGAAAGCGGCCTGATGGACGCCGTGTGCGAACGCGGCAACCTGTGGCTCGCCTATGATCGAGTGGTCAAGAACAAAGGCGCCGCCGGAGTCGATGGCATCGGAATCGCCGAGTTCAAAGGCCACCTCAAGCAACACTGGCCGACGATCAAGGCCAAACTGCTGGCGGGAGAGTACATACCCTCGCCAGTACGCCGGGTCGATATACCCAAGCCGCAAGGAGGGGTGAGGACGCTCGGCATCCCGACGCTGACGGATCGACTGATCCAGCAAGCGTTGCATCAAGTGCTCTCGCCGATCTTCGAGGCCGAATTCTCCGAGTCAAGTTACGGTTTCCGGCCGGGGAGGAACGCCCATCAGGCGGTCAAGGCGGCGAAGCAGTATGTTGCCGAAGGCCGCAGGGTCGTGGTGGACATGGACCTGGAGAAATTCTTCGACCGTGTCAATCACGACCTGCTGATGCAGAAACTCTCGACGAAGATCGAAGACGGGCGAGTACTTCGCCTCATCCGCCGGTATCTCGAAGCGGGCATGATGTCAGAGGGGATCGTCTCCCCGAGGACAGAGGGCACGCCGCAAGGCGGGCCCCTGAGTCCGCTGCTGTCGAACATCCTGCTGACGGAACTGGATCGGGAACTGGAAAGCCGAGGCCACGCCTTCTGCCGCTACGCCGATGACTGCAACATCTACGTCAAAAGCAAGGAGGCGGGGGAACGGGTCATGGCAAGCATCACCCGGTTTCTGGCGGACACGCTCAAGCTCACGGTCAATGCGGCCAAAAGTGCGGTGGCGAGTCCGTGGAAGAGAAAGTTTCTGGGCTACAGTTTGACGTGGCACAAGAGCCCGAAACTGAAGATTGCGTCTACCAGCCTGAAACGGCTGGCCGACAAAATCCGCGAAGTGCTCAAAGGAGCGCGAGGGCGCAGCCTGAAGAAAGTCATCGACGAACTCAACCCGATCCTGCGAGGCTGGATGGCGTATTTCAAGCTAACCGAAACCAAGCGGGCGCCGGAAGAGATCGATGGCTGGATCAGGCGCAAGCTGCGCTGCATTCTGTGGCGGCAGTGGAAACGCCCCTATACTCGCGCCAAGAACTTGATGAAGGCAGGACTGACTGAGGAACGGGCATTTCGCTCGGCCTTCAATCAACGTGGGCCGTGGTGGAACAGTGGCGCAAGCCACATGAACCACGCGTTCCCGAAGTCCTTCTTTGATCGATTAGGTCTGGTGTCGCTGCTCGATACGATGCGACGATTCCAGTGTGTTCAATGAACCGCCGGATGCGGAACCGCACGTCCGGTGGTGTGAGAGGGCGACGGGGGTGACCCCGTCCCCTACTCGATTCTCGCCAAAAGAAAGTAACCAAAGAAAAGGCGACCCCGCTCATCCCCGGAACCCCGGAAATCGAGCCTGCCAGACGGGCGGCAAAGAACTCGCCCCGCTTTGTTTGTATTTCGAAGGTAAGCGGGACTCAGACACCTTTGCCGCTGATCCGCCTGGCAGGCTCAATTTCCGGCGGGACTGAGAGGGGCTAAAAGTCAAAACCAGTTTGACGATGGGCAGCCGTCGCGAACCGGATCGAGTGCTTCGCCGTTCACCCA
>JBAQND010000084.1:0-14451 GCA_049303455.1 Thiobacillus sp. | reverse complement strand
ACGAATCGAAAATAACGAAACATGAAACAGCGTCTTTTTCCGCATGGCGGCGTTGCTCGTCGTTGCCATAGAGCCCGCCATGTCGCCTCCTCGCGCCTTGCCCCGCGAAAAAATCCATCCGTTTTATCTTGTCCCGCTATTTATGATTCACGACAGGCTGCTAGGCCCGCAAGCGTCCGGCGTCGGCATCGTTCACCAGGGCGAGCACCTGCTGCACGATGGCATGGCGGGAAATCCCGTGGCGCTCGAGCAGCGCGTGCGGCGTCCCGGAGCGGGGCTCGCTGCTGACTGCCAGAAAGCGCAGCCGAACCCGCCAGTCGTGGGCGCGCGCCACGGCGTCGCCGAGGCCGCCGTCCGCCCAGTGGTCTTCCACCACCACCAGGCCGCGGGTCTCCCCGGCGGCCTGGATCAGGGTGGCCACATCCAAGGGCTTCACCGAATAGGCGTCGATCACCCGCAGCGCAATGCCCTGCTGTTTCAGGCTGTCATGGGCGGCCAGCGCCTCGTGCACCGTCACGCCGGCCGCCACCACCGTGCACTGGTCTTCGCCGGAGGCGCGCAGCACCTTGCTGCCGCCCACCGGAAACGTCTCGTCGTTGTCGTAGATCACCGGCGTCTTGCCGCGGCTGGTGCGCAGATAGACGATGCCTTCGCTGCGCGCCGCCTGCTCGGTCAGGCGCTCGGCGCTCACCGCGTCGCAGGGATACAGCACCGTGCTGCGCGCCAGCGCGCGGAACATCGCCAGATCCTCCAGCCCCATCTGCGAGGGACCGTCCTCGCCGATCGAGACGCCGGCGTGGCTGCCGCAGAAAACCAGGTGCTGCGGCCGGCTGTGGCCGGCCATGCGGATGAAGTCATAGGCGCGCGAGAGAAAGCAGGCGAAGGTCGAGGCGAACGGGATTTTCCCGCAGGCGGCCAGACCGAGGGCGGCGCCCACCATGTTCTGCTCGGCGATCCAGCACTCGAAGAAGCGCTCGGGAAACGCATCGGCGAAGAACTCCGAGCGGGTGGAGTTCTTCACGTCGCCGTCCAGCGCCACGATGTCCGGATTCAGCGCGCCCAGCTTCGCCAGCGCGTGGCCGTAGGCTTCGCGAGTGGCCACCTCGGCGCCGGACGCGTAGTTGACGTCGATGCTGCCGGGCGTACCCGCGACCGCCGCCTCGAACGCGCCGCTGCGCCGGGGTTCGACGCGGGGCTGCGCCTGCACGTCGCCGACCTCGTCCAGCGCCTGCTGCAGCCGCTCGCGCTCGACCGGCTTGCCGTGCCAGCCGCCGGCGCCTTCGAGGAAAGACACGCCGCGGCCCTTCACGGTGCACGCGAGGATCGCCGTCGGCCCGCCCTCGCGGGCGCGTTCCAGCGCATCCAGCACCGCGTCCATGTCGTGGCCGTGGATCTCGATGGCGCGCCAGCCGAAGGCCTCGAAACGGCGCGCCAGCACCGCCGTGTCGTGGCCGTAGGGCGCGGGCCCCGACTGGCCGAGGCCGTTGACGTCGACGATCGCGACCAGATTTTCCAGCCTGTTGAGCGAGGCGAACTGCGCCGCCTCCCACACCGAGCCCTCCGAGCACTCGCCGTCGCCGAGCAGGCAGAACACCCGCGCGTCGATGCCGTCGAGACGGTTGGCCAGCGCCATGCCGTTGGCTGCCGACAAGCCCTGCCCGAGCGAACCGGTCGCCACCCTGATCCAGGGATTGTTCGGCGTCGGGTGGCCCTCCAGCGTGCTGTCGATGCGGCGCAGGCTCATCGGGTCCTCCTCGATGGCGCCGGCCGCGGCCAGCGCCGCCCACAGGATGGGCGCGGCGTGGCCTTTCGAGAGCACGAAGCTGTCGACATTGCGCGCCTGCGGATCCGCCGGGTCCCAGCGCATTTCGTGAAAGAACAGCGCCGCCACGATCTCGGCGCACGACAGGCAGGAGGTGGGGTGGCCGGAGCCCGCCTCGGTGGTCATGCGCAGGACCTGCCGCCGCAGCAGGCGCGCCGCCTCGGGCAGCGTCTCCGCCCCCTCGCGCCGCCGCAGCAGGCGGCCCTTTTCCTCGATCAGACGGGTGAGCGCATCGTAGGGCTCGATGAATTTCTGCACCCCTTCGTTCTCCAGTTGCGTCGCGAGCTGTTCGAAGTCGATGCCGAGCGCGTCGAGCGACGCCATCGTCTGGCGCGCCGCGTCGACGCCGTCTTCCAGGGTCGTCGCCACCTGGCCGTGATCGGCGAAGGCCGCGATCGTGTCGTCCGGCAGGGTGTTGACGGTGTGCGGCCCGATCAGCGGCTCGACGTACATGACGTCGCGATAGTTGGGGTTCTTGGTGCTGGTGCTGGCCCACAGCAGGCGCTGCACCTGGGCGCCTTGCGCCGCCAGCTTCTGCCAGGGCTCGCCCGCCACCATGTGCTTGAAGCGCTGGTAGGCGAGCTTGGCATTGGCGATGGCGACCTTGCCCAGCAGGCTTCTGGCCTGTGTCTCGTACGCGGTGCCGAAACGGTGGGCCAGCAGGCCGTCCGCCAGGATGTCGATGCGGCTGAGAAAAAAGCTCGCCACCGACGCCACGCCGGCCACCGGCTTTCCGGCCTCGAGGCGGCGCGCCAGCGCGCGCAGCCAGGCCTCGGCCACGGCTTCGTAACGCGGCACCGAAAACAGCAGCGTGATGTTGATGTTGATCCCCTCGAACAGGCACTGCTCGATGGCCGGCAGCCCGGCCAGCGTGCCGGGAATCTTGATGAACAGGTTGGGCCGATCCACCGCCGCGTGCAGCCGCCGCGCCTCCTCGATGCTGGCCTGGGTGTCGTGCGCCAGATGCGGCGACACCTCCAGGCTGACGTAGCCGTCGACGCCGCCGCTCTCGTCGTAGACCGGACGCAGCACGTCGCAGGCGTCGCGCACGTCGCGCACCATCACGGCCTCGTGGACCTCCGCCGCGGTGCGCCCGGCCGCGAAGGCGTCGCGGATTTCGTCGTCGTAGTCGCGGCTGCTGCTGATCGCCTTGTGGAAAATCGTCGGGTTCGAGGTGATGCCGCGCAGGCCATGCTCGCGGACGCGGCGCTCGAGCTCGCCGCTGGTGATCTTGTGGCGGGTGAGATTGTCCAGCCAGTAGCTTTGCCCGTGCGCCACCAGTTGGCGCAATGAATCTGCCTTCATTGGCGTCTCCTTAACGGCTGCCGCCGATTCTCGACGGATCGCGTCAGAACGAAGCCGGCGCTGTCGCTGCCAGCCAGGTTCAGCGCCCCCTGCGGAAAAGCGTGCACGCGATATCGCAAGCGCCTGCACGCCAAATGTCCGTTCACTATAGAACGGAAAATGGCTGCCCCCGGAAGACGCGCGCCGCGCCGCGGGGACGGCCTTGCCCCGGAACAGGCGGTAGGTGTGCAGCGTGTAGGCCAGCACGAAGGGCATCAGGATCAGCACGCCCGCCAGGATGAAGCCCAGGGTGGTGGGCGGCGAGGCCGCGTCCCACAACGTGAATACCCGCGGCACGATGTAGGGCCACAGGCTGTAGGCGAGGCCCGCCAGGGCGAGCAGGAACAGGGCCACGCACAACAGGAACGGCACAAGTTCGCGCCGCCGCCGGCCCAGACTGCGCCACAGCGCAACGCCGACGACCACGCTGGCCAGCGGCAGGGACACGAGCCAGACGTGCGCCGGAAAATCGAACCAGCGCTCGGCGATGGCGGGCTGGCCGAGCGGGGTCCAGACGCTGACCACGGCGAAAAACAGCAGCAGGGCGACGGTGAGCGGCCAGGCGATAGGGAAACGAGGGGTTGAACACGACCTGTCACCAGCCCACCGGAAAGAACACCCCGTCCGCCAGCGCGAAGCCTCCCGCCGTATGCATCCAGGAATTGGCCGCCAGGATCCAGAATGCGGAGAGGTAGGTGCCCAGCGCCACCATGCAGGTGGCGAACAGGTGCAGGCGCCCTCCCACCCGCCCCCAGCCGAGCAGCATCACCGGCAGGAAGCCCGCTTCGAGGAAGAAGGCCATCAGCACCTCGTAGGCGAGTAGCGGACCCAGCACGTTGCCGGTGGCGCGGGAGAACGGGGCGAAATTGGTGCCGAACTCGAACGACAGCACCACGCCGGTGACCACGCCCATGCCGAAGGCCAGGCCGAACAGCTTGGCCCAGAAGCGGTACAGCCGCATGTAGACCTCCTTCCCGCCGCGCAGCCACAGCACCTCCAGCAGCACGAGAAAAGGCGCCAGCCCCAGGGTCAGGGTCGGGAACAGGATGTGAAAGCCGAGCGTGAATGCGAACTGCAGGCGGGAGAGCAGGATCGCGTCGAGTTCCCTTGCTCGGGCCCGCGGGCGTCAGCGGGGCGCAAGTTCGCGCAGGTTGGCGCCGACGAACAGCAAGGACGAACAGCAAGAAGGCCGCCAGGGTCTTGACGCGCGGGTGTTTGGCGCGGCGTGCATCGGGAAAGGCGAGCGCCAGCAGGATCAGCCAGATAGCAGGAATCAGGGTCTCGGTCATGCTGTTCTCCTTGTCCGGAAAACGCTTGCGCAAGCGCGGAGACAGGCGGGCGGCTACCCCATCTCGGGCGGAATCAGCGACAACACCGGGCCGGGGCTGCGCAGGTGCAACCGATAGCCCGAGCGGGTCAAGGGCTCTGCCAGCCCCGACATCGCTTCCAGCCCGTCGAGCGTTGCCAGCGTCGCGACAAGCTCGGCGCCGCCGGCAACGTCCACTTCCTGGGTGGCGGCCGCGTCGGCGCCGGGATACAAGTGACAGAACAGCGCATGGTGCATGCTCCCCGGCAGTTCGATTTCCACTTTCGCGTGGCGCAGCAGGGCCGCGGTCGTGCTGCTGGCAGTTTCCTGCCCGCCCCACGTCAGCCTGATCAGTTCGGTCTTGGCCATGCCCGCTTCCACCTCCGTATGAAGAACGATGCGCCATCGCGCAGACCCGCCCGCTGCGGCGGTCTTCGTCATTTATAGCTTTATAGGACATTCGGTGGCGCGCCCAACACGCCCCCGCAGTGGCGCAGTCGCGCCCGCCCGTGTTTCCTAGAATGAGAACATGAATCGTCAAGCCGTCTTTCCCCACCAATCTTTTTGATCCAGACGAGACACATGGCTGACACGCAACAGCGACTGCCGGCAGGCCCCCCGGGCGAAGGCCGCGGCCCCAGGCTGTGGCTGTGGTTCCTGGTGGCCATGGTGATCGCCTTCTATTGGTCGGCCTACAGCGTTCAACTGGAAGCGCAGACCATCGCCTACAGCGAGTTCAAGGCCTTGGTGCGCGCCGACAAGGTTGCCGGCGTGACCTTTGCCGGGCGCAAGCTGAGCGGCGTCTATGCCGAATCCGAACGCAAGCCGGGACAAATGGCCCATTTCAGCACCCTGCTTCCCGACATCGACGATCCGGAGCTGCTGCAGTTGCTGGAAACGCACCGGGTGACGGTCAATGCGAGGAGCGCCGAGCCGGTGTGGTGGCTGCGCATGCTGTTCGCCATGCTGCCGTGGGTGCTGATCCTCGGCCTCATTTTCTACTTCTCCAGCAAGATGCAGGAACGCTTTCTGAAAGCCGGCGGGCCCGGCGGCATCTTCGGCTTCGGCCAGTCGCGGGCCAAGCGCTTCGAAGTGACGGCGACGCACGTCTCGTTCGACGACGTCGCCGGCGTCGACAACGCCAAGCGCGACCTGCAGGAGATCGTCGAATTCCTCAAGGACCCGCAGCGCTTCCGCAAGCTGGGCGCCAAGATCCCGCGCGGGATCCTGCTGATGGGGCCGCCCGGCACCGGCAAGACGCTGCTGGCGAAAGCGCTGGCCGGCGAGGCCGGTGTGCCCTTCTACAGCATCAGCGGCTCGGAGTTCATCGAGATGTTCGTCGGCGTGGGCGCGGCGCGCGTGCGCGACATGTTCGAGAACGCGCGCAAGGACGCGCCGGCGGTCATCTTCATCGACGAGATCGATTCGGTCGGACGCGCGCGCGGCACCGGCCTCGGCGGCGGCCACGACGAGCGCGAGCAGACGCTGAACCAGATCCTCGGCGAGATGGACGGCTTCGACCCGCACGAAGCCGTGGTGGTGCTGGCCGCCACCAACCGCCCCGACGTGCTGGACCCCGCCCTGCTGCGCCCCGGCCGCTTCGACCGCAAAGTAGTGCTCGACCTGCCGAGCAAGGACGCGCGGCGCAGGATCCTGCAGATCCATTGCCGCCCTGTGCCGCTGGCGGACGACGTCGACCTCGACCGGGTGGCGGCCCGCACCGTGGGGTTTTCCGGCGCCGACCTGGAGAACCTGGTCAACGAGGCCGCGCTGCTGGCGGCGCGGGAAAACAAGGAGCAGGTCGACATGGAGGACTTTTCCCACGCCCGCGACAAGATCGTGCTGGGCGCCGAACGCGAAGCCCTGGCCAGCGAGGACGAGAAGCAGCTGGTGGCCTACCACGAGTCCGGGCACGCGCTCGCCGCCACCCTGCTGCCACACGCCGATCCGCTGGACAAGGTCACCATCATCCCCCACGGCCTCGCCCTCGGCGCCACCGAGCAGCTGCCGGAGGAAGCGCTGCACAACCTGCGCTACAGCTACCTGGTCGACCGCATCGGCGTCATGCTGGCAGGCCGGGCGGCCGAACAGGTGGTGTTCGGCGAGGTGAGCAGCGGCGCCGAAAACGACCTCAAGCAGGCCACTCGCCTGGCGCGGCGCATGGTGAGCCAGTGGGGCATGAGCGAGAAGCTGGGGCCGGCCGCCTTCCCGCGCGGCGAGGAGCACCCCTTTCTCGGCCGCGAAATGGCGCAGCCGCGCGACTTCAGCGAACAGACCGCGCAGCTGATCGACGAGGAAGTGCGGGCGCTGATCCGCGACTGCGCGCAGCGGGTGCGGGGTCTGCTGGCGCAGCACCGCACCCAGCTGGATGCGCTGGCAACGGCGCTGCGGGAACGGGAGTCGCTCAGCGCCGACGAGGTGGCGGCCCTGCTCGACGGCCATCCGGCAGCGGCGCCGCAGGCGGCTGAAAGGAGTACGCGATGAATGCCAAGGCGTTTGATCTGGAAAGGCTCGGTGCGGAACTGAAGCCATGGGATGCCGAGCTCATGCATCTCGAGGAGAGCGTTCACCGGATGGGGCCCCTATTCCAGACGGCGGCGCAGGCCGAAGCGGACGACATGCTGGAGCAGGAATTGGCGGCGCTGAGGCAGTTGCGCGACGCGGCCGACCAGGCGCTGCAGCAGATGGCGCAAGCCGGCGACCCCGAATGGAATATCCAGGGGGAGCGCGCCGAACGCGCCCTGGCCCGCCCGCCTGGGCGAAGCCTTCGCGCAGTCGCGCAAGCACTTCGGCGAATAGCCGGCCGGCGGCCGGCATTCGACGCAATCGGCCGCCGAGGTCAGCGGCAGTGGTAACAGTGCTTCAGAAACTTCACAATATCCACGGTATAGCGACGCGCCAGTCGCCGCGGCTCGAGGCACAAGCGATAGAACCATTCCAGGCGCATTTTTTGCACAAAGACCGGCGCACGCGGCTTATCGCCCGCCCAGAAATCAAACAAGGCGCCGACCCCGGTCAGCATGCCGGCATGCAAGTCTTGGCGATGGTCCAGTATCCACTGTTCCTGGACCGGATTACCCATCGCCACCAGCACCACATCCGGCTGCGCCCGATTGATCGTCTCGACAAGCTGCGGATCGGCCTTGATGCCCTCGTAGCCATCACAGCTTCCCACCACCACCTGGCCCAGCTGCTGCGTCACGTACTGCGCGGCTTTCTGCAACACGCGCGGCTTGCCGCCCACCATGAATACCCTGAGCGGCGTGGATGCCTGCCGAAACAGGAAGGGCATGAAGTCGGTGCCATTCAGGTTTTCCTTGAAGCGGTCAGCGTGCAGCAAGCGCGCTGCGATATCCATGCCGACCCCATCATTGACGATGACGACGCCTTCACTTTCCATCTGGCCAAGCATGTCGCGGCACTGCACGACAAAATTGGTATTCGCGAAAAACAGCGCGACCTGCTTGCGCAATCGCCGTTGTGCATGCAGGTAGGCTGCCAGTTCGGCCGAGGTGGTTTTGAGGACGGCGAACCCCCCCACCTGAATCGTCGATATGGATCGCATGGTCAGAATACTCCTTGGGCAACTGCCCCGTGCGGCGAATCGGGCTGGGTGGACCTGCGCTTCATTCACTTATCCTGGAAGTCGAAACCTGCTGCAGCGTCACCTGGTTTTCTATTGGATCGATTCCCGCACGCCGCCTGCCAAAAACAAGCGGGAAAAAACGATGCAGGAACAATGCGCTTGGGTAGCTCAGCAATAACGCGAGCAATGGAAACGCGCCGGTCCACAGAAATGAGGATTCCTTGAAGGCATGGGGCATCCCGAACACCACCACGCCAATACCCGTAAAAACACTGAACATCAACAAATGGATCGGGAATATGACGATTGTGTTTTTCGACAACCATTGAAAAACAGCATTGGCCGGCAGGCTGATGGAGAAATAAAGCAGCGCCAAAACGCCCAGGTACGCATTGATCAAAAACAGGTGTCGGTGGCTGCCGAAAAGAAGCGTATTCAAGTCCACTTCGCCGTTGATGCCTGCGACATAGGCAACGCCGGCCACCATGAACAGCGCGAGCATCATTGCCATGCTTTTCGGGGCCTTATCCAGAATCGCATCCTGATATCTGCGGAAGAAATGACCCGTTGAATAGAACGCAAGCGCCACGACAGCGTTGTCCAGGCCCCACGGAAGGCGCGGCCAAGAAGGATCGTGAATCAGCGTAAACACCAAACCCATCAAGTTGAACGCGACGAGCAGGAAAGTTGCCGAGAGATATTTTCTGGCCCAGAAAAATATCAGGGAAGTCGTGAACAGGCAGGTGAAAAACCACAACACCACGTTGACGAACAGCGCGTCGCCATTCCCGATCACCACCCCCATCACGGGTTCCCACCAGCTGACGCCTGCATGCTTGGCTGCGCTGGCTGACAAGTCATGCGTCGGCAGCCAATACAAATAAGAGATCAGGAAGAAAAACAGGTACGGGATTCCAAGCCCCCTCCATAATGAGGACAGGTTTTCCCTGTAGGTCATGGACAGTTTTTTCTCGGACAACAGCAAGCCTGAAATAAAGAAGAACAAGGGCATGTGAAAACTGTAAATCACGTTTTTGATGAACGGATTCAAGCCGGGCGAATGCCCAATGACAACAAGCACAATACCGATGGCTTTCATGGTGTCTACGTGAGCGAATCTTTTCATCCGATCATTCTCCTGGCCATCCATTAAAAATCACGCCGTGCATAGCTGGACGCTTAGCGCCACTGATCCCAGGGAAACGCGCTCAGCAAGCCTTGCTGGATCCGCGACAGGTCGAAAGCGGAATTTCCGCCCATCTCAACCCCCTCCTCCACCGAGCTTGCCGTGTGATAGTTCATGCGCCCTGTCCCGTAGTAGTAGTCGTCGTACTTCAGGCGGGATTCGCCATTCCCCATATCCAGGTAGAGGGCCGGAATGCCATAGGCCTCCGCCAGGATGATGCCGTGCAGCGAACTCGATATGACCAGGCGGGCGCGCAACAAATCGGCGACAAACGTGGCCGGCTTGCAGGTCGGCAGCAGCACGTGTTCGCGGTGGGCGCCGAACTTCTCGGCCGGCTCATGCAGGTGTGGAATCACGAGGTAGGGGACGCTGCCGCGCGCCTCTGCTCTGAGCAGCTCGGCGGGGAAAAACAGCGGCATGAGCAGGGCGGGGTCGCCGTAGATCTCCGGCACGGAGATCGCGCGCCGGATCAGGTAATCACGCGTCAGGGGTCCACGGACCGCTCGCACATCCAGCCCTGAAAACCGATGCATGGCTGAATCGAGCTTCCAGTTCACCCCAGAACCCCAGACGCACTCCTCCGATTTCGCAAAATGAAGAATCGAGCCGATTGCGAACAGCCTTTTCGACTTGTCCTTTTTGTCCTGAATCTCCAGGTCGCGCAGGGAAAGCACTTCGGAGACGATCACCTTCGACAGGTGATCGCCCACATTGATGCGCTTGTCACTGGGCTCCCACCAGTACAGGCTTTGCTTCTCACGCTTTGCGCGTTTATCTGCCGCGAAGAACATAAATAAGGTCCTTGTAATAAGTGTTCCCGAAAATATTTCTCAAGGCGGCCCACTTGATGCCCAGATGCTCCCTGAAGCGCGTCCAGAAGATCAGTTCGGCCCCGACGGCAACCATGAAGTAACTGGCCACGGTCGACAGGGCGGCGCCGGTGGCACCGTAGCGCGGAATCATGACCAGGTTGAGCGCCACGTTGACGGCCAATCCGGCCACGTTGCGGATGAAGGCTTGCCGCTCCTGGCCAAACACCGTGAAGTAAAGCCCGCTCATGTTGGCGAGGAACAGGAACGGCACCCCCAGCATCAGATAGAACAGCACCCCGCCCGCAGCGCTGAATTCCGCGCCGAATGCCAGTCGGATCAGGGGGTCCGCCATCAGCATCAGCGGGGCCGCCACGGCGACGGACGCAAGCATGGTCGTGCCGTAGATCATCGACAGTCGGTCCTTGGTGAGTTCGCGGTTTTTCCGGTTCAGCGCCATCTGAGGAAGCAGTACTGCGGAAATGATGGCGGGAATCATGAGCAGTTGCTCGACCAGCTTGTAGGCGGCGGAATAAATGCCGAGTTCGTCGCTGCCCGCAATCTTCGAAATCATGATCTGGTCGACGCGGTAATGCGCCTGGATGATCAGCGCCGAAAAAAAGAAGTAAATCGATTTCGAGTAGACGATCTTCGATAAGCGCCAGACCCGGGAGAAGTGGCGGAAAGACACGTGCCACGTTTTTTCATCGGATGCCGTCCAGGCCCACGCCGCGATGGTGAGGAGCACCGACTGCACCACATAGGTGAGCAGGAGGACGTTTACGCTCCCCATCCCCTCCAGGCAAAGCCAGACACGGGCACCCGCCCCCGCCAGCGCAAGCCCCGTGCGAATCTTGGCCAGCAGGTCGTTGCGCAGCTCCGCCTGCATGACAAATGCATAGACCTCGAGCGGCGCAAACACGCAGAACAGCACCATCGCGAGAAATCCCGCGTCACCGCTTTGCAGGAATGCGACGTAGCACGCGGCGCCGAGCAGCACCGCCACGACCGTCTTCAACAACAGGGTTGCGGATACGAGCGCACCCGATGCCGACCGTCCGAACGAAACCAGCAACACCCGCCGCAGCCCAAAATCGGCCACCACGACAACCAGGCCCAGGATGGCGAGCAGATACGACAACTCGCCGAACCTGGAGACGCCGAGCGAGCGCACCACGTAAATATTCGAGGCCAGCACGGCCAGCGTGACGATCACGCGCTCCACGAACATCCAGGCGATGTTGCTGAATATGCGCTTGCGCGTCATGCGGCAACCCGCCTTGAACCCGGAGGCAGGCGCATCATGCCCGCCCCACCAGGTCGCGATAAAACCTGGCGGTCTGGGCGCCCAGATACGGCCATTCATAGGCGCCGAGGTCGGGCGGCGTCACGCGGCTGGACCTGACGCGATCGATCGCCGCGCGCAGCACATCCGCGTCGAACGGGCCTTCGAACAGCGTCAGGGCGTCCGCGCCCACGTCGCGCCGCAGCGCCCGCATGGATCCGATCGCCGGCACCACGACATGTTTGCCCACGCTCAGGGCCATCAGCGCCGAACCCGAATTCAGTATCTTGCGGTAAGGCAGGACGACCAGGTCTGCCCTGTCCAGGCACGCGACCAGCGAGGCATCGTCCAGGTGCTGCGGCAACAACACAATCCGGTGATCGGCTGCGGCCAAGGCTTCCAGTTCCAGGCGGTAAGCCGCATCCGGCACGCTGCCCGCAATCAGGAGGCGGATGTCGGGGGCGTCCAGCGTCGAGAATTGGCGCATGAGCGCATCGACATTCTTGTAGGCGCGCATTTGCCCGAAGTTCAACAGCACAAAGGCGCCTTCGAGGCACTCCAGCGCCTGCACGACCGCCTGTGCCGGTGCCTGCGCTGTCGCGCGCACCCCATCAATCCATGGGCCATAGTGCCCATGCTTGATCAATGCGGAGGGGAGCCGCCCCACGCTCGGATACGCTGCCTGGATGACGGCCTGGCTTTCCTCCGACAGAAAAATCACCCCATCGAGAATCGACAGAAAACGTTTCCACAGAAACAGGTTGAACCGGGACGGCTTCAGGTCGTGCCCGAAAGTATTGTGTGCCGTCCACACGATCTTCACGCCCATCGCACGCGCCACTAGCAGCCATGTCCAGACGAACAGTTTCTTCAGCACATCGAGCGGGCGCAGGGAGCGCGGCACCACATCGAATTCCGGCCAGTGCAGATGAAGGATGTCGCATTCCCAGGGAAGCATCGAGTACTGATGCTCGCGCACCACAGGGCCGGCAGACGACACTGCGCGGTAAAGCAGGCTGTTGTAGGGATTCGTGCTTTCGTTGGAAAAAGCAGGGCGCGCAGCGATGCGCATGCATTCCCGCTTCATTTACGCGCTCCGGGGTGGGTAGCGGGCAGCAGATCGCGGCAGCGGTTAGCGGCGGCCAATCGCATAGTATTCAATCCCCTGCGCCCGCATGAATTCAGGGCTATATAAATTGCGCCCGTCGAAAATCGCAGGCGTGATGAGCGCCGCCTTGAGCGACTCGAAATTGGGGACACGAAACTCCTTCCATTCCGTGACGATGGCCAGCGCATCTGCGCCGTCCAGCGCATTCATCGCCGAATCCGCGTAGCGCAAGCGCGGTTCATCTCGATAAATCCGCTTCGACTCCGCCATTGCAACCGGGTCATACGCGGTGACGGTTGCGCCTCGCGCCCAAAGCCCCTCGATCAGCACGCGGCTTGTGGCGGCACGCATGTCGTCGGTATTGGGCTTGAACGCCAGGCCCCAAACCGCGAAGTTCATGCCGTTCAGGTCGGCGCCAAAACGCGCGACGATCTTGTCGAGCAACACATGCTTCTGCTTCTCGTTCGCCTGGTCCACCGCGCTCAACACCTTGAGGTCGATTTCATTCTCGCGTGCCGTATTGATGAGCGCATTGACGTCCTTCGGAAAACAGGAACCGCCATAGCCGCAACCGGCATAGAGAAAGTCGAATCCGATGCGCGGATCGGAACCGATACCCAGACGGACCTGTTCGATATCCGCGCCCAGTTTGTCGGCCAGATTGGCCAGTTCATTCATGAATGAAATTCGCGTGGCAAGCATTGCATTTGCGGCATATTTCGTCAGCTCGGCAGATCGCACATCCATGACGACCATGCGGTCGTGATTGCGGTTGAATTGTGCGTACACGTTGCGCATCAGTTCGATCGCCCGGGCATCCTCGGTGCCGATCACAATCCGGTCGGGGCGCAGGAAATCGTTCAACGCGGCGCCTTCCTTGAGGAATTCCGGGTTTGAGACGACAGCGAACGGGATCGATTCGTTGCGGTCTCGCAACTCTTCCATGACCGCCTGCCTGACCTTGTCCGCGGTCCCCACCGGCACGGTCGACTTGTCGACAATCACCTTGTATTCGGTCATGAGGCGGCCGATATTGCGGGCCGCTGCGGTGACATACTTGAGGTCGGCCGAGCCGTCCTCGTCCGGCGGCGTGCCCACCGCGATGAACTGCACGACGCCGAAGGCGACACTTTCCTCAATGCTGGTGGTGAATTGCAGGCGGCCGGCGGCGACGTTGCGACGAACCATTTCCAGCAGGCCGGGTTCATGAATCGGGATGCCCCCATTGTTCAGGATGTCTATCTTCGATGCATCCAGATCGAGGCAGAGGACGTCATTGCCAACCTCGGCCAGACAGGCTCCTGTCACCAGGCCGACATAGCCCGTGCCAATTACGGTAATTCTCATGCTGCGTGAGCCCTTATAAAGTGAACGATATTTAAAAGAATGGGTGCTGTTGAAAAAATCATGCCGCGGGCAATCGCGTATCTTCGAATTGCATGGGATTCAGCATTCTTTCCACGACCTGCGACCAGTGCAGCGGCGTTCTGGAAGATATTCTCGGCGCTGTCATGGCGGCGTTGATCGCGGTCGCGATCGACTCGCCATTGCCGGGCTCGTAGCCAAAGCGCGACGCATAATCGCCAACGATCGAATTGGGGCAGACGGCGGGCAGCTTGAAAAAGTCATACTGCATGAGTTTCAGCGACGTATCCGCCAGATAGCGGGGCAGGTTTGCAGATCGATACGGTGCGATGCCAAAGCTGGCGTGCTTGATATAGGGCAATGTAAAATGGTGCGGCATTTCGTCGTGAACCCACACATTTTCCCCGTAGCCCGGGTGCGCCCGGGTGCCAGAACCAATGATGTGGAACGTCACATCCGGAAACTGCTTCGATGCCAGCACGAAGAATTCCGGGTCGAACAGCATGGAACCGACCGACACCGCATGCACGGTATTCCCGCCTGCTGGATACGGCGACGGATCCGCATGCCGGGCGACTGAAAAATCGAAGCCATGCGGGATCACGTACTGATTGGACGATTCAGGCATGCCGTCCGACAT
>JBAQND010000083.1:0-34157 GCA_049303455.1 Thiobacillus sp. | reverse complement strand
AAATCATGGGAACCTCCTCAGGCTTCGCGGTTGATCAACAGACCCTGCATGCGGTCGATGGATTTTGAAATGGCCAGCATTTCCTCGCTGGGAAACTGGCGCAGCACCTCTTCGGTCTGGGTGTCGATCATCCTGACCACGGTGCGACCGCTCTCCTCGTCGAGCGAAAAGTGCAGGCTGCTTGAAGTGGATTCCTGAATGTACGCATTGGCCGACTGCACGGCGGCGGCAACCGCTTCCCGGGTGACGGGTGGCGCGGGCGCGAATACGGGGTTGTCCTGTGTGGCGCGTTGCGCGGGGGTAATGGGTGCGGGTGTGGGTGCTTGCCGCATCGCGGCAAGGTCAACTGAATCGACTTTTCCAATAGACATGATGTTTCCCCTAATCTAGGTGCGACGAAGGCGGAGCAAGGAAAACCCTTGGTCCGCCGCTTCGTCCGGGCGCCGGGTTAAATTAAACCCAGGCGCGCCTGTTTGCTTCTTAACGCAACAGCGAGAGCACGTTGTTCGGCAGCGAGTTGGCCTGCGCCAGCATCGCGGTACCAGCCTGCTGCAGGATCTGACCACGCGTCAGCGAAGCGGTCTCGGCGGCGAAGTCGGCGTCTTCGATCCGGCTGCGCGAAGCCGACAAGTTCTCGGCGCTGGTTTGCAGGCTCGACACCACCGAGGTGAAGCGGTTCTGCATGGCACCCAGCGAAGCGCGCGAGCTGTTGATCGAGGTCAGGGCCGAGTCGAGCGCGGCCAGCGCCTTTTGGGCACCATCGACGGTTGAAATGTCGATCTGGCTGACGGCGACACCAGTCGCAGCCGAAGCCGTGGCGCCGTCGGCAACGCCCTTGACACCGGCAGCGGCGGTACCGGCTACCACCACGCTGCCCTGACCGGCGTATTCCAGATCATAGGAGCCCCAGGTCGTCGCGGCCACACCACCCAAACCGATGTCTGCCAAAGCGGCACCGGTGGCAGTACCCGCCGCGAACGAGGCTTCGATATTGCGGCCATCGGCAGCGGTCAGCTTGAGGGTATTGCCGGCTTGCAGTTCAGCCGAAACCCCGGTCGCAGCGCTGTTGTTGTTGATCGCCGTCATGGCGGCGTTGACGTTGGCGGGACCGGCGCCGGCGGTGGTCAAGCCGATGTTGATGGCGGTGCCGTTCAGGGTCAACGTGGCGTCGCCGTCAGCCGTGATCGTCGTGCCATAGGTACCGGTCGCGGTGGTGGCATTGGCCGTGGCCGTCAAGCCGGTGACGTTGGCGCTGTTGACGGCGGCCGCGATATCCTTGGCGCTGCCGCCGATTGCGGCACCCCCTGATGCGCTGAAAATGTCGACCGCGGTGCCGCCATTCACGGCGACGGTGAACTGGCCGGCGGCGGTGATGCCGGTGCTGGCTGTCAGCTGGGTGCCGGTGATCGAGGCGCCGTACGATTGGCCGAGCGCGCTGGTGCGGGCGCTGCCGATCGAATCGACCGTGATGCGGTCATTGGCGGTGTTGTTGGCGCCAACCTGGAAGGTTTGGGCGTTGAACGAACCATCCAGGAGCTTCACGCCGTTGAACTGGGAGTTGCTGGCCACACGGTCGATTTCACCTTGCAGCTGTTTAATTTCGCCTTGCAGGGCGGCGCGGTCGGAAGCGCTGTTGGAGGCGTTGGCCGATTGCACCGACAGTTCGCGCATCCGTTGCAGGTTGTTGCCGATCTGTTGCAAGTCACCTTCCGCGGTTTGCGCTAGCGAGATACCGTCGTTGGCGTTGCGGGCGGCTTGGTTCATGCCGCGGATTTGAGAGGTCATCCGGTCGGCAATCGCCATGCCAGCAGCGTCATCCTTGGCGCTGTTGATGCGCAGGCCGGAAGACAGGCGCTGGATCGAAGTGTTGAGCGCGGTCTGCGAGGTGCCCAGGTTGCGCTGGGCGTTGAGCGAAGCGATGTTGGTGTTGATCACTGCTGCCATGATGTTTCTCCTTGAGTGGGTCGATTGATTCGGCTCGCGCCGTCAACTTTGGTCTGCCCGCTTGGGCCACATGAACCGCCGTTGTGAGAGGAATCGTCGGGGGTTGGAGAAAGTTAAGGCCATGTTTCAAAAATTCTGCAAGGGCTTCTGGAATGACGATTCGGGTCGATAGGCCGCGCTGATTGTCGTTCTCGGCCCGATGTCGTGGTGATTGCGGGGGTGCGTAATCGCGGCGAGGGCGCCGCGCCTACAGGGGATCGCAGCCTCCACGTTGTTGTAGGAGCCCCCGCAAGGGGGAGGCCGTGGTTGTACAGCCGACAAGTCGGCAACAACCACGCACGGTCGCCCTCGGCCCGATGCCGTGGTGTTTATAGGGGTGCGAAATCGCGGCGAGGGCGCCCCTCCTACAGGGGGATGTGGCGGTCATCGCGAATTTATGCACGGCGGGGCTGTATTAATAATGAAGGGCGCGCGCATGGCCATGAGCTTCGGCTAGCCGGCTTCCGCGGTCGCCGCCGGCGCCACGCACACGCGGTTCTTGCCGCTGTGCTTGGCTTCGTACATGGCGCCGTCGGCGCGCCCGATGCTGGCTTCCTGCGATTCGCCGGCAGCGCGCTGGGCGACGCCGGCGCTGAAGGTGATGAGCACCTTCTCGTTGTTGTCGAGGAAGTATTTCTTGGTGAGGCTGCGCTGCAGGCGGGTGATGATTTTGGCGGCCTCGTCGAGCGGCGTGTTGGGCATGATGATGAGAAATTCCTCGCCGCCCAGACGCGCGATGTGGTCGGTGAGGCGCAGTTCCTCCTTGGCGATCTTGACCAGATGGATCAGCGCTTCGTCGCCGGTCTGGTGGCCGCGCTTGTCGTTGAGCACCTTGAAGTTGTCGATGTCGAGCACGGCGATGCAGAACGGGGCGCGGTAGCGGTCGGCGCGCGAGGCTTCGCGGGCGAACTCGTCGTCGAGCCCGCGCCGGTTGAGGCTGTGGGTGAGCGGGTCTTCGCGCACCAGGGCGCTCATCTGGGCCAGCTGGTTTTCCAGTGCCTGGATGCGGCTTTCGGCCAGCAGCGCGGCGTCGCGCTCGTGAACCAGTTGGTCGTGTGCGCGCCGGTTGTCTGCCTGCGCGCTGCGGGTTTCGTCGAGCAGGCTTTCGAGAATGCTGTTGAGCTCCGCCACGTCTTCGGTGCCCCTGATGCGCTCGACGTGGATGCTGATCTTGCCCTGGTATTCGTCGTTGGCGGCCAGCACGTCGCTGAGACGGCTGACGAAGGTGGTCATGGTGGCCTTCAGCGTGGCGGTGGCCTCGCGCAGGCCGTGCTTGACCATGCCCTGCTTGTAGATGACTTCCTTGAGCCGCTTTTCGGCTTCCTGCAGCGACTGGATCCGGATCGGGCCGGCGACGACTTCCTGCACCAGGTCGAGCTGGCCGCGCAGCCAGCTGTCGTCGTCCAGCAGCTCGCCGATGTTTTCCACCAGCAGCAGCAGGATGCGCTTGAGCGTTTCCTGCTGGTTGTGGGCGTCGGAGGCTTGCAACTCGATGCCGACCCACAGGTTTTTCAGCCCGGTTGCGGCCTTGAGCAGGGCGGCGGCCGTGCCGGCCTCGCGCATGGCGACGGCCAGCTGCTGGGTCTGTTCCACCAGACGCGGGTTGTGCGTGAGCTGCGAGGCGACGCCGAATTCCAGGGTTTTGGCCAGCAGGTCGCGCAGCTGGGCCAGGCTGTCGTCCTGCGGCGGCGCTGCTTTTTCGATCGCCTGCGGCCTGACCGGCTGCGGCTTCAGCTGCACGGCGATTTCGGACAGCTGCCAGCTGCATTGGCGCCAGTCGCTCTTGGCGATGGCCTTGTTGAGACTGGCCACCTGGGCCGACAGCGCCGGGTGATGTTCCTGCAGGTCGCTGACCAGCCCGCCCAGCGCGGTTTCGGCGGTGGCCTTGTTGCCCGGCGCGCTGGGCACGCCCACGATTTCGTCGTACAGCATCTGGTAGTTGTCCGGGGTCGGCGCGATCCGCCGCATCGCCAGGCGGCGCAGGGTTTCGCGCGCCACCTCGGTGGGGTTCGACAGATTGATCTTGACGGTGGGTTCGGCCATGTGTGCGTCCCGGCCCCGCTTGGGCCTTTTACTATGCTTCGCATGGTAAGGCGGGCAGGAGTGGGGTGAAGGGTGGATTAAGGCCGGAAAATCACTGTATTTCCGCGCGCTGCAGGTTATCACCCTGGTGGAAATATGGTCTAGCGGAAAGAGGGCGCCCCCGGCTGTTGTAGGAGGGGCGCCCCCGCCCCGATGCCGTGGAGATCGCGGGGGCACGAAAATCGGGGCGAGGGCGCCCCTCCTACAGGGGACGCTGTCACCTTCGTCGTCCTACGGTTGGGTATGATCTCGTGTCCCAAACATCCAGTGACCGATGTCCATTTCAGCGAGTGCGCCGATGCCGGATCAACACGCCAAGCCGCACGGGAAGGATTTGCGCAAGGGCCGGACGTCTCTGCCCGGGCAGGTCTACCACATCACCACCATCACCCTCGACCGGCGGCCGGTTTTCTCCGACTTTCGATCGGCACGCGTGCTGATCAATGTCCTGCGGGAAGCGCAGGCGCGCGGCGAGGCGACGACACTGGCGTTTGTGGTCATGCCCGATCACCTGCACTGGTTACTGCAACTGGAGGCGGACGCTTCATTGCCGGCAGTGGTGGGTGCGGTTAAATCCGTGACGTCGCATGGCTTGGGGGCGCGAATCTGGCAGGGCGGGTTCCATGATCATGCCCTGCGTCAGGAGGAAGACCTGGCGAAGCTGGCCCGGTATATCGTGGCCAACCCCCTGCGTGCCGGCCTGGTCCAGCGGGTGGGAGATTACCCGCATTGGGATGCTGTCTGGCTGTAGGAGGGTCGCCCCCGGCCCGATGCCGTGGTGACTGCGAGGGTGCGTAAATCGCGGCGAGGGCGCCGGTGCGTGGTTGTTGCCGCTTAAGCGGCTTACAACCACGGCCTACTCCTTGCGGGTGCTCCTACAGGGGGCGCGCCTCCACGTTGTTGTAGGAGGGTCGCCCCCGGCCCGATGCCGTGGTGATTGCGGAGGTGCGAAATCGCGGCGAGGGCGCCGCTCCTACAAGGGATGCCATCTAGTCCAGCAGGCCTTGCTTGATGGCGTAATGGGTCAGTTCCGAGTTGTTCTTGAGCTGCATTTTCTTCAGCAGGCGGGCGCGGTACATGCTGATGGTCTTGACCGAGAGGGCGAGCTGGTCGGCGATGGCGGAGACGGGCAGGCCGGAGGCGATCATGCACAGGGTCTGGTATTCGCGGTTGGACAGGCCTTCGTGCGGCAGGCCATCGCGTTCGCCGCTGACCTGGCTGGCAAGCTCCTGGGCGACTTCGGGACTGATGTATTTCTTGCCGGAGGCGACCAGGCGGATGGCGTCGACCAGTTGATCGGGCGCGCTCTGCTTGTTGAGGTAGCCGGCGGCGCCGGTCTTCAGCGCGCGCACGGCGTACTGGGTTTCGCGATGCATGGACAGCATCAGCACCTTGATGCCGGGATGCTCCTTTTTCATCAGTTCCAGGGTTTCGAGGCCGCTGCGGTCGGGCATGGAGATGTCCATCAGCACCATGTCCCAGGGTTCGAGCCGGGCCATCCGCAGGGCGCGGCTGGAACAGTCGGCCTCGCCGCCGACTTCGATGTCGTCGACTTCGGCCAGGATCTGCTTGAGGCCTTCGCGCACGATGGCGTGGTCGTCGACGATGAGAATGCGATACGGTTTTGCGGCAGCCACGGTCATTCTCTGCTTGGAGTTGTGGACAGATTATGCGTCATTTCGCCGCGTCGGGCAGCGGGATGCGCAGGGCGACCTGGGTGCCATGACGCTTGGCGGGCAGGACGGTGAGCTCGCCGCCCAGGGCGGCGGCGCGCTCGCTCATGCCGAGCAGGCCAAAGCTGTGCCCATTGTTCTCGCTGTGCCCCGGCGGGATGCCCCGGCCGTTGTCGCTGACGGTCAGCAGCAGGCCGTCCGCCTGCCGCGCAAGGGCCACCTTGACCCGGGTGGCGTGGGCGTGTTTGGCCACGTTGGTCAAGGCTTCCTGCACGATGCGGAACACAGCGATCGCGATGTCCGGGCTGAGCGGGATGTCTTGATCGGTCGCGCTGAATTCGCAGGCGATGTCGGTATTGTGGCCAAAGTGCTCCAGTTGCCATTCGATGGCGGACACGATGCCGAAATCCAGCACCGGCGGCCGCAGGCTGGACGCGATGCGGTGCGTGGCGTCGATGGTCTGGTTGGCCACCTTGTCGAGATAGGCGGTGCGCTTGTAGAGGTTGAATTCGCCGGGCGGCAGATGCCGCATCAGCCACGACAGGCCGATCTTGATGGCGGTGAGATTGCCGCCGAGGTCGTCATGCACTTCGCGCGCCAGGTGCAGGCGCTCCTGCTCCCTCACCGTTTCGACGTGCGCGGCCAGCGCGGCGAGCTGCGCCCGCGAGCGCCGGATTTCGGCTTCGGCCAGCCGGCTCTTGGTCACGTTCAGCATGATGCCGTCCCAGATCAGGCCGTCCGCCGCCGCGCGCTGGCTGACGCGGATGTTCACCCACTTCACGTCCTTCCAGGCCTTCATCCAGATGCGGCCTTCCCAGTTGAAGCTCAGGTGGACGCCGTCAGCCGCGGCCAGATGCGCCAGATAGTCGGCTTTGTCCTCTTCCATGATCAGCTTGAAGAAGCGTTCCGGGTTGGCACGCAGGGCGGGCGCCTTGATGCCGAGCAGTTGCGCGGATTGTTCGCTAACGTAGCGCAGCGAGGTGCTGCCGTCGGGTGCGCGCAGCACCTGGTAGGCCATGCCGGGGATGTGCGCGACGATGGCGCGCAAATCCGACGCCGAGTGTGCCAGCGCCTGCCGCGATGCTTCGCGTTGGCTGACGTCGTTGGCGATGCAGATGAAAACCGGCCGGTCGTGGTCGCTCGAGCAGAATAGCCGGGCTTCGACCGGGTAGCGGGTGCCGTCGCGACGGCGGCATTGCACATTGAGCGCGGTGCGACGTTTTTTCCCGCTTTTCAGCAAGCTAATCAGGGTGTTGAATGCCCGCCCGTCCTCGGGTGCCAGGAAGTCCAGCGGCGTCAGCTTTTGCAGGGCCTTGAGCGGATGTTGCAGATTGCGCGTCGCGGCGGGATTGGCCTGGATGATCCGCAGGGTTTCCGCGTCAAACACCAGCACTTCGGTGGCCGATTCCTGCAGGATCGCCTTCAGCAGCGCGTCTTCGTCGGCAGCTTTGAGTGAACGCATGCTTTTCTCGTGGGTTGAAGCTGGAAACGATGGCGATTCGGTCGCCCTGAGCGGAACATTATCGGCCGAAACGCGCTGTCTGGCAGGCTCGCGCTTGAAAGCCCGGCAATTCCCCCGCATCTACTAAGCTTGAATAAGGAGGGAATGCCCCATGCCTGCTATCCGCCCCGCCGCCGTGGCGGGAATGTTCTATCCGGACAACCCCACTGTGCTTCGACAAACACTGGTCGACCTGCTGGCGAATGCCCCGGTGGCCGACGCGCCACGCGCGCCGAAGGCGCTGATCGTGCCGCATGCCGGCTATGTCTATTCCGGCGCGGTCGCCGCCAGCGCCTATGCGCGGCTGGCCGAGCTGCGCGGCCGCATCCGCCGGGTGGTGCTGCTCGGGCCCACCCACCGCGTCTATGTGCGCGGGCTGGCGCTGCCCGGGGTGGAGCGTTTTGCCACCCCGCTCGGCGTGATCCCGCTGGATCGCGAGGCGATGCAGGGCCTCGCCGATCTGCCGCAGGTGACCACCAGCGCGGCGGCGCACCAGCTGGAACACTCGCTGGAGGTGCAGCTGCCTTTTCTGCAGCAGGTTCTGGGCGACTTCATGCTGCTGCCGCTGGCGGTGGGCGAGGCCACCGCGGACGAGGTGGCAGCGGTGCTGGAGCAGGTGTGGGGCGGCGACGAGACGCTGATCGTGATCAGCTCCGACCTGTCGCATTTTCTGCCCGACGCGCTCGCGCGCAAGGTGGATGGCGCCACGGTGGACGCCATCCTGGCGCTGGATCCGCATCTCAGCCACGAGCAGGCCTGCGGCGCCACGCCGGTCAACGGCCTGCTGCTGGCGGCACGCCGGCACGGTCTGCACCCGATGGCGCTGGATGTGCGCAACTCCAGCGACACCGCCGGCGACCCGGAGCGGGTGGTCGGCTATGCCGCCTTCGCGTTCACGGCCGCAGCCAGTCCCGAGAAAAGCCGCAAGGTCGAGGCAGACCAGGCGGAGGCGGAAAAAGGCGCGTCCCTGCTGACGCTGGCGCGCGCCGAGATCGCCAAACAGTTCTGGGCGCATCTGCCGGAACCGTCGGCCCAGCCCTGGATGGCCGAGCCCGGGGCCAGCTTCGTCACCCTGACCCGGCAGGGCGAGTTGCGCGGCTGCATCGGCACGCTGGAGGCGCATCGCCCGCTGGGCCAGGACGTGCGGGAGAACGCGCTCGCCGCGGCCTTTCGCGACCCGCGCTTCATGCCACTTTCGCGAACGGAATTCGACGACGTGCGGGTCGAGGTTTCGGTGCTGTCGCCCCATGAAGCGCTGGCAGCGGGCAGTGAAAAGGATGCGCTGGCCGTTCTGCGGCCCGGCATCGACGGCGTGGTGTTCGAGTACGCCCATTACCGCAGCACCTTCCTGCCGCAGGTGTGGGAACAGCTGCCCGACCCGGCCGAATTCATGGCGCACTTGAAGCGCAAGGCCGGCGTGCCAAAGGAATTCTGGGCGGAGGGCGTGCGCCTGTCGCGCTACACCGTCAGCAAGTGGAAGGAGTCAGCAGCATGAGCATCCCCGAATCGCATTATCCGGCGCGCTGGTGGCGCGTGCTGCCCGACGGCCGCATCCAGTGCGACCTGTGCCCGCGCTATTGCAAGCTGCACGAGGGCCAGCGCGGCCTGTGCTTCGTGCGCAAGATGGAAGGCGGCAAGCTGGTGCTCACCACCTACGGCCGTTCGTCCGGCTTCTGCGTCGACCCCATCGAGAAAAAGCCGCTCAACCACTTCTATCCCGGCTCGTCGGTGTTTTCCTTCGGCACCGCCGGCTGCAACCTGGCCTGCAAGTTCTGCCAGAACTGGGACATCTCCAAGTCGCGCGAGACCGACACCATGGTCGACCAGGCGATGCCGGACGAGATCGCCGCCGCCGCCGAGCGGGCAGGCTGCAAGAGCGTCGCCTTCACCTACAACGATCCGGTGATCTTCGCCGAATACGCGATGGACGTGGCCGACGCCTGCCACGCGCGCGGCCTCAAGACGGTGGCGGTCACCGCCGGCTACATCACCGAGGAACCGCGCCGAGCGTTCTTCGCCAAGATGGACGCCGCCAACGTCGACCTCAAGGCCTTCACCGACGAGTTCTACGTCAAGCTGACTGGCGCCCACCTGCAGCCGGTGCTCGACACGCTGATGTATCTCAAGCGCGAAACCGACGTCTGGTTCGAAATCACCACGCTGCTGATTCCCGGCCACAACGATTCCGACGCCGAGCTCGAGGCGATGAGCCAGTGGATCCTGCGCGAGCTCGGCCCCGAGGTGCCGCTGCACTTTTCCGCTTTCCACCCCGACTGGAAAATGGTGAACGTGCCGCCTACGCCGCCGGCCACGCTGACCCGCGCGCGCGACATCGCGCTGAAGGCCGGCCTGCACTACGTCTACACCGGCAACGTGCATGACACCACCGGGGGCACCACCTTCTGCCCGAATTGCCACGAAGCGCTGATCGTGCGCGACTGGTATCGCATCGACCACTACAGCGTCACCCCCGACGGCCACTGCCCGCACTGCGGCACGGCGATTGCCGGCCGCTTCGGCGCGTTCAGCCATCCCTTCGGCAACCGCCGCATCCCGATCGCCATGCACCGCGAGCACCGCACATGAGCACCTCGACCCTGGCCTACATTCCCGCCGGCACGGCCACCATCGAAGGCATGCTGGAGATTCCCGATCATGCCGCCGGGCTGGTGCTGTTCGCCCACGGCAGCGGCTCCTCGCGCCATTCGCCGCGCAACAACTATGTGGCAGGCGTGCTGCGGCAGGCCGGCGTCGGCACCCTGCTGATGGACCTGCTGACGCCGCGGGAGGATCGCGATTACGCCCGCCGCTTCGACATTGCGCTCTTGACGCAGCGCCTGCTGGACGCCGCGCGCTGGGTGGTGTCGCAGGACGCGACCCGCGAGTTGCCGCTCGGCTTTTTCGGCGCCAGCACCGGCGCCGCCGCCGCGCTCGAAGCCGCCGCGATGCTGGGGGCGGATGCCCGCGCCGTGGTCTCGCGCGGCGGCCGCCCCGACCTCGCCAGCCCACATGCGCTGGCGAGCGTGACCGCGCCGACCCTGCTGCTGGTCGGCGGTTTCGACGACGTGGTGATCGACCTCAACCAGCTGGCCTACGACCAGTTGCGTTGCGAAAAAGAGCTGGTGATCGTCCCCGGCGCCACCCACCTGTTCGAGGAACCCGGCACGCTGGAGGAAGTGGCGCACCAGGCGGCAGCCTGGTTCGCGAAGCATCTGCGGCTCCCCCCGTAGAAGGGCCGCCCTCGGCCCGATTTTCGTGCCGCCGCGATCACCACGGCATCGGGCCGGGGCGACCGTGCGCGGTTGTTGCCGGCTTGTCGGCTTTACAGCCACGGCCTCCCCCTTGCGGGGCTCCTGCAACAGCACGGAGGATGTGGCCCCCTTGTAGGAGCACCCGCAAGGAGTAGGCCGTGGTTGTAAGCCGCTTAAGCGGCAACAACCACGCACCGGCGCCCTCGCCGCGATTTTCGTGCTCGCAACCACCACGGCATCGGGCCGGGGGCGACCCTCCTACAACCACGCACAGCCGCGTTGACGCTGTCCACCCGCTAGAGGCCATGGCATGTGAACCCCATGCCACCCGATCAAGCCAACGCCGTCTTCGTCGCCCACGGTCTCACCAAGGTCTACCGCATGGGCGAAGTCGAGGTGCACGCATTGCGCGGCATCGACCTCACGCTCTACCAGGGCGAACTGGTGGTGCTGCCCGGTCCTTCGGGCAGCGGCAAGTCGGCGCTGTTGAACATTCTCGGCGGCCTCGACGCCCCCAGCGGGGGCGAGGTGCGTTATCTCGACCGCACGCTGACCGGCGCGTCCGAATCCGAGCTCACCGATTTCCGCCGCGAGCACGTCGGCTTCGTATTCCACGTCTACAACCTGATCCCCAGTCTTACCGCCTTACCGCGCGCGAGAACGTCGCCGCGGTGACCGAGATTTCCAGGTCGCCGATGCGCCCGGAAGACGCGCTGGCGCTGGTGAGGCTGGGCAACCGCCTCGACCACTTTCCCGCCCAGCTCTCCGGCGGCGAGCAGCAGCGGGTGGCGATCGCCCGCGCCGTGGCGAAGAATCCGGCGGTGCTCTTGTGCGACGAACCGACCGGCGCGCTCGATTCGGCCACCGGCGTGGTGGTGCTGGAAGTGCTGGAGAAGGTGAATCGCGAGCTCGGCACGCTCACCGTGCTGATCACCCACAACGCCGGCATCGCCGACATGGCCGACCGGGTGATTCGTCTGTCCGACGGCCGGGTCGCCGAGGAACACCGCAATGCCCACAAGCGCGCGGCGCATGAACTGAGCGGGTAGGCTGCGTGCCCTCGACCGCAAACTCCTGCGCGACCTGTGGCACCTGCGCGGCCAGGTGCTCGCGATTGCCGCGGTCATCATGGGCGGCGTCGCCACCCTGGTGATGTCGCTGTCCACCTACGATTCACTGGTCGTCACGCGCGACCGTTTCTACGGCGAATACCGCTTCGCCGAAGTCTTTGCCAGCCTGAAGCGGGCGCCCGAGCCGGTGGCCGAACGGCTGCGCGCGCTGCCCGGGGTGGAGCAGCTGGAAACGCGGGTGCGGGCCGGGGTAAGCTGGAGCTGGAAGGCTTCAACGATCCCATCACCGGCCTGCTGCTGTCGCAGCCGGACAGCGGCGAGCCGCTGCTGAACGCGCTGCATCTCAAGCGCGGCGGCATGCCGCAGGCCTGGAGCGCCGACGAGGTGGTGCTGTCGGACAGCTTTGCCGATGCCCACGGCCTGGGGATTGCTGATGTGGCTTCACCAAAATCTCCGCGCTCGGCGTCGAAGAGCAGTGGGTGCGCGTCATCGTCGATTTCACCAGCCCGCGCGAGGCCTGGCACCGCCTCGGCGAGGCTACCGGGTGGAAGCCCGCTTCGTGATCTGGAAAGACAGCGACGTCCTGCAACTGCCCGCCAGCGCCCTGTTCCGCCAGGGCGAGGGCTGGGCCGCGTTCGTGCTCGAAGCCGGGCGCGCAAAACTAAAGCCGGTCGAAGTCGGCCAGCGCGCCGGGCTGCGTGCGCAGGTGTTGAGCGGGCTAAAAGCCGGCGAGCAGGTCATCACCCATCCGGACGACAAGATCAGCGACGGTACGCGGGTGACGCCGCGCTGAACGGCCAAGCCGCCCTGGTGGGAGGGGCGCCCTCGCCCCGATGCCGTGGGGATTGCGACGGTGCGAAAATCGGGCCGGGGCGACCCTCCCACACGGGAAGGGCAATCAGCCGGCTTGTTTGAGAATGGCCTCGACTTCGCTGTCGTCGATCTGCGGGAAGTCCGCATAGAACTGCCCCACCGCCTGGAAGAACGCCGGCGCCTGCAGGCACACCACCTCGTCGGCATAGCCCTCGATCTTTTCCAGCGTGTCCGGCGGCGCCACCGGCACCGCGCAGATCAGTTTCGCCGGCTTCCTGGCGCGCAGCGCATGCAGCGCCGAAATCATCGTTGCCCCGGTCGCCAGCCCGTCGTCGACCACAATGACGATGCGCCCCGCCGGGTCGATCGGCGGCCGCAGCGGCGTGTACTGCGCGCGCCGCTGGCGGATCGTGGCCAGTTGGGCCTGCTTCTCCTGTTCCAGATAGGTGGGCGTGCCGCCGGCCGATTCGGCGTAGTCCGCGATATAGGTCCAGCCCGATTCGTCGATCGAGCCGAGGGCGAATTCCGGGTTGAATGGCGCGCGCAGCTTGCGCACCAGCACCACGTCGAGGTCACCGTCCAGCGCACGGGCCAGTCGCTGACCCATCGGCACCGCGCCGCGCGGAATCGCAAGGATCAGCGGATGCTGCCCCTTGTATTCCGCCAGGGCTTCGGCCAGCCGGTCGGCGGCCTGATTGCGATTGGCGAAAGACATGATAATCCCCTCACTGTTGTCTCTTTCATCCTAGACAGAAATCCCAGCTTGAATGGGACAATGCGGCTTATGAATGCCACAAACGATACGGAAGACCGCACGGCCATTTCGTGCGCCACCTGCGAAGCCTGCTGTTGCCGGCTGGAAGTCTTGCTGATGGGCGAGGACGACGTCCCGGCGCGGTTCACCGCCCGCGATCAGTGGGGCGGGTGGGTGATGCGCCGCCTCGAGGACGGCTGGTGCGCGGCGCTGGATCGAAACACCCTGCGATGCGCCATCTACGCGCGGCGACCGAACGTCTGCCGCGAATATCAGGTGGGCGATTACGAGTGCCTGGGTGAGCGGTTGCGGCTATTGCCCAGCAAGTAGGCCGGCACGCGGGAAGGGTGGCCCGCTTTATGGCGCCTGCGTGGGCGCCGCCAGCGCAGCGCTGACGATCGTCTGCGCCTCTTCCTGGATGCGGCGCAGATGATCCGCGCCCCGAAAGCTCTCCGCGTAGATCTTGTAGATGTCTTCGGTGCCGGAGGGACGTGCCGCAAACCAGCCGCTCTCCGCCACGACTTTCAGGCCGCCGATGGCTGCGCCGTTGCCCGGCGCCTGCGTGAGAATGGCCTGGATTTTTTCGCCGGCCAGTTCGGCGGACAGAACCTGCTGCGGTGAAAGCTGTGCCAGTTTTCGTTTTTGTTCCGGCGTCGCCGGCGCCTCGATGCGATCGTAAACCGGCTCGCCGAACTCGCGCGCAAGCGCCAGGTAGCATTCGCCGGGATCGCGGCCCATGCGCGCGGTGATCTCAGCCGATAGCAATGATGGGACGATGCCGTCCTTATCCGTTGTCCAGACGCTGCCATCCATGCGCGAAAAAGAGGCCCCCGCACTCTCTTCGCCTCCGAAGCCCAGCGAACCGTCGTGCAGTCCGTCCACAAACCATTTGAATCCGACCGGCACCTCGTAGAGCGTGCGGCCAAGCCTCGCCGCGACGCGATCGATCATCTGGCTGCTGACCACCGTCTTGCCCACCGCTGCATCCTGGCGCCATTTCGGCCGGTGCTGGAACAGGTAGTCGATGGCGACCGCCAGGTAATGATTGGGCGGCAGCAAGCCCGCGTTCTTGGTGACGATGCCATGCCGGTCATGGTCGGGGTCGCAGGCGAAGGCGATATCGAACCGATCCTTGAGACCGATCAGGCTCTGCATGGCGTGGGACGAAGAGGGGTCCATGCGAATCCGGCCGTCCCAATCGACCGTCATGAAGCGGAAGGTCGGATCGACGGCTTCGTTCACCACCGTGAGATTCAAGCCATAGCGCTCGGCAATCGGGCCCCAATAGTGGACGCCGGCGCCCCCCAGCGGATCCACCCCCATGCTGATGTCCGCGCCGCGTATCGCCGCCATGTCGAGCACGCTGCCGAGATCGTCAACGTAAGTGTTGAGGAAGTCATGCCGGTGGGTGGTCGCGGCGCGCCGGGCTCGCTCGCAGGACATTCTTTTCACCCCCTTCAGGCCGCTTTCCAGCAGCGCATTGGCGTGGGCCTCGATCCATCCCGTGACGTCCTTGTCGGCCGGCCCGCCATTGGGCGGGTTGTACTTGAAGCCGCCGCTGTCGGGCGGATTGTGCGAAGGCGTGACGACAATGCCGTCCGCCAGCCCGGCCACGCGGCCGCGGTTGTAAACCAGGATTGCGTGGGAAATCGCAGGGGTCGGCGTGTATTCGTCCTTGTCCGCGAGCATGACTTCCACCCCGTTTGCCGCCAGCACCTCGAGCGCACTGGTGAACGCCGGCTCCGAAAGTGCGTGCGTGTCGATCCCCAGAAACAGCGGGCCATCGATGCCCTGCTGCTTGCGGTAATCGCAAATGGCCTGACTCATGGCCAGCACGTGCCATTCGTTGAAGCTGTTTTCGAACGAGGAGCCCCGATGCCCCGAGGTGCCGAATGCGACCCGCTGCGCGGGGACGGAAGGGTCGGGTGTGTTGCTGAAGTAGGCCGTGACGAGTCTGGGCACATTGACCAGCATCGCCGGCTGCGCGGGCTTCCCCGCCAATGGGTTCGTTATCACTTCCACATCACGTTGGATTTTGCCTTGGCGGCGGCAGAAAGCAGTTCAATCAGCGGAAGCGCTCGATTCGCCATGCTGACCACCGGCTCATCCGCATCCTTGTCCTCAGCGGGCGGGGAGCCCTTTTCTGCCTCGATCGCGGCGGTCAGCCGGCTCAGGGCCGCAGGCACATCTTCCGCCAGAATCGCGCCGGGCACGGTTGCGCTGTGCCCCATCATTTTCAGCATCGCTAGCGCGACATCCCCGAACAGGGTGATGTCGGCATAGGCATCGGTCGTAAAAGTGATCAGCATGGTGTTTTCCTCGAATGAATCATTGGGTTTCTGTTCTGCAATGCAGCGGCACGTTGTCGCAGTTCCGCGACGATAACAAGCTGCGCCGCGCGGTCAACTGTTGGGTTCTTTCTCCATCAGTCGGTCGCGGATCGTGAGCAGTTCCTCACGGCGCTTGGCATCGGACTCCGGGTAGCGCATCTCGAGCGACTTGAAGGTATCCAGGATGATGCGGGAAACAATCAGCCGTGCATTCATCTTGTTGTCGGCCGGCACCACATGCCAGGGGGCGACTTTCGTGCTGGTCGCGCTCAGGCACGCTTCATAGGCCTGCATGTACTGGGGCCAGAAGGCCCGTTCTTCGATGTCGGCAAGACTGAATTTCCAGTTTTTTTCGGGCTCGTCGATGCGGGCGAGAAAGCGCTTGCGCTGTTCTTCTTTGGACAGGTGGAGGAAGAACTTGATGATGCGGGTGCCGTTGCGAGAAAGATGCGCCTCATGATCGACGATGGAACGGTAGCGCTCACGCCAGATCGTTTTCTCTTTGAGCACGCTGTCCGGCAGCCCCTGACTGAGCAGAATCTCGGGATGAACCCGCACGATCAACACCTCCTCGTAATAGGACCGGTTGAAGATGCCGATGCGGCCGCGTTCCGGCAGGGACTGAGTCGTGCGCCAGAGAAAATCGTGATCCAGCTCCTGCGCACTCGGGTGCTGGAAACTGAACACCTGGCAGCCCTGGGGGTTGATGCCGGACATCACATGGCGGATGGCGCCATCCTTGCCGGCGGCGTCCATGGCCTGAAAAATCAGCAGCACCGAATAGCGGTTGGATGCGTAAAGCAGACGTTGCAGCTCGCTCAACTCGGCCACCTGTTCGTCGAGCAGTTTGCGGTATGCCTTCTTCGACGTGTAGGTCGGCTTCACCTCGGTCGGCCACTTGTCGAGTTTGACCTTGTCGCCGGCCTGTACCCGGAAATCCTCTGGATTGATTTTCATCGCGATTATTTCTCCTCATTTTTTAGATTGCCGGCGGCGCATCTTCCACTGTCCATGGATCCACGGCGATCGTTCCGGCGGCCCGGGCCCCACCCTCGTGAGCGTAGAGCAACGCGCATCAGGTGATTGAAACCATTCCTTCCACAGATAAGTGACGAAGGGGCAGGGCAGGGTGATTTCCTACGGTGCGCGCCGTGCGGCGCGTGCGTCTGTGCGCTGACGCACCCGGTAAGCGTCGTGCCCATTGATTCTCGCAAATCAAGACTATCACTTTGGCCCAGATCCAACTGAAGCTAGCCAGGACCGGCGATCCACAAGACCGCTGCCGCAAAGCACAACGGCCTACGTATAAAACGTAGGCCGTTGCTATGTTTGGCTCCCCGACCTGGATTCGAACCAGGGACCTGCGAATGAACGGAGCGTCGAACGCCTGTCAGGCTGCGGCGAGGCTCTCCGTGCGCATCCTGTCCAGCTTCTCGACCACAGCCTGATAGAGGTCGCCGTCGGCATCGGGGTTGCGGTCAGGGTGGTGGGCGCTGCGGATCTTTTTCAGCGCAGGCATGTCGTCGGGCAGGTCATGCACCTTGGTCACCCGGTCGCCGTTCTTGACCATTTCGCGCTGAACCTCGGCCTCTGCGCCTTCGCGTGTGTCGTGCAAGCGCCTGCTGCCAAGACGCCACCCATCCTGGGTCTTGCGCGGGGATTGATTTTTCTTGCCATCGAACCAGACCCATTTGCCGGTATCCGGATCCAGTTCAAAACGAATGGTGGTGATGCCGTAGGTGTAAACGGGCGGCTTGAGGTCACGCGCGAACATCTTGAACGTGCCGACTGTGCCCACGTCGGCGAGGAAATACGCGCCAGCCTCATGCGGGCAGAATGCGCCGCTGGGCACGGGCTTGGGCGTTGGCTCAGGCTTGCTGTCGTTATGTGACGGCTCTGCCGTGGGGTCGTTACGTAACGGATCCATTTCAGCCGTCCGGCTGGCGCGCGATGCTGCCCGGCGTTGTGCGTTGGTCACTGGTGTTGCTCCTTACTCAATATTGCTGGAAACCCGCTGGGATCGCCCCTCGCTGAAGGGTCAGGCCTGAAGCGAACCGATGAGGCTGTCCGAGCGTGTTTTCTTGTGGGACATATCTGCTTGACCAAACTGTTACCCGAAAGCCGGCTGCTAGGGTTGGACAGAATTGAAAAAGCCCCGCATCGCTGCGAGGCTCTTCGAATTTGGCTCCCCGACCTGGGCTCGAACCAGGGACCTGCGGATTAACAGTCCGTCGCTCTACCAACTGAGCTATCGGGGAATAGGAGAGCGCGCATTCTAGAGTCGGCGGGCTTTCCGGTCAAGCCTTATAGTGGCTAACCGTCGCTTTCCACCTGCAATTCGGGGACGTGGCTGAAGGCGATGCGCATCGGCGCTGAGCCGCGGCCGCTGTGGGCGCCGCCGAAGTACAGCGAATTGGGGCCGTAGCGCTGGTTGATCTGGTCGAGCACGTTGTTGAGGCCTTCATGCTGGTCGTCGGGGTCGAACAGGTCGCGCGTGATCTGGCTGTGTTCGGCGAGGTGGAGCAGGGTGACACCGACCTTGAGGATGGGGGCGGGATCGGGCGGACGGCGCTGCCACAGTTCGGCCAGCACCGGGTTGAACTTGAAGGTGTCGGCGTGCGGCGAGAAGCGGACCTGATCGGACCAGTGGACGGGTCCGTTGCCGCGTTGCAGATAGGTAAGGTGCAGGCTCAGTCCGCCGGCGCAGTAGCCGTAATGGCGCAGCCGCATTGCGGCCTTGTGCAGCAGGCGGTAAAGCACCGCCAGGGCGGAGGCGGGGTCGCGCAGGTCGGGTGCGAGCACGTGCGAATGGCCGACGCTGGCGCGCCGGGTGGGGGCGGATTCCACCACTTCGCCGCGCAGCCTGGCATAAAAGCGTTCGCCCTCGATACCGCCCCAGGCCTGGCGCAGGGTATTTTTGCTGGCGGCGCACAGTTGTTCGACGCTGTGAATGCCGAGCCGGTTGAGGCGCGGTTCCATGGCGCGGCCAATGCCGGTGAGGGCGCCGAGCTTGAGGCCATGGAGGCGCTGTGGCAACTCGTCCTGGCGGATCACGACCAGGCCGTCGGGCTTCTGCATGTTCGACGCGGTTTTGGCGAGAAAGCGGTTGGGCGCGATGCCGACCGAACTGTGCAGCACTTCGCCCACCTGGTCGTAGATCGCCTGCTTGATCTGTTTGCCGAGTTTGACGGCGTTGGCTTCCTCGCGGTCTCTGCCCATCAGGTCGCAAGCCATTTCGTCGATCGACAGCACGGCGCCGACGGGGGTGCACGACTCGACCGCGGCAACGATGCGGTGGTGGATTTCCACATAGGTGGCCGGGCGCGCCTGCACGAACACGATGTCGCGGCACAGCTTGCGGGCCTGCCACACTGGGGTGCCGGTTTTGATGCCGAAGCGCTTGGCGTCGATGCTGGCGGCGATGCAGCAGGTGGTGTCGGCCAACACCGGCAACACGCCGACCGGCTTGCCGCGCAGCTCGGGGCGCAGCTGCTGTTCGACCGATGCGAAGTAGGAATTGAGATCGACGTATAGCGTATGCAATGACATGGCGCGCTCCACCCCTCACTCCGGCGGTGCAGGGTTGTTGCCGTTTGAGCGGTTTGACAGCGATGGCCGGGGTGAGGATTAGTGCTAATTATAGTGTATATCCATACACTATAATTGATCGATTCAGCCCGGGTTCGCCAGATTCATCCGTTCCAGCCGCTGGCACAGGGTGTCGATGATGCGGCGCGACAGCGGGGCGGAATGGCGCATCAGCTCCTCCATGACATGCGGCGGCAGCGCCAGCACAGTGATTTCGGTCTCGGCCACCACCGTGGCGGTGCGTTTTTCGTTCAGCAGGTAGGCCATTTCGCCGAACAGCTGGCCTTCGTGGAGTTCGCCCAGGTGGCGCGGGCCGGTGGAGGTGTTCTTGTAGACCACGGCGCGGCCGGCGTGGAGGAAATAGGCGTCGCGCGAGTCGTCGCCTTCCTCGATCAGCGTTTGGCCGGCGGGGAGGACCTGGCCGTATGTTTCCAGCAGGCGCTGGATGTCGCCGAAGATATAGGCTTCGACCTTGCCGGTGCCTTTTCCGCTGCCGGCGAGAAACAGCTTTTCCAGCGCGGTGATGTCGGCCTTGCCGAAGGCATACAAGGCCTGGGCCCACAGATACAGCAGAAGAAAGGAAAAGTAGGCGCCGATCAGCACGAAGACCACGCCGCCAAGCGCGCCGTACAGGCTGTTGTAGTTCTCCAGTTTGAAAAAAGTGCTGAAGAGCGTGAGCAACAATCCCAGACTCACGGTGGCGCCAAGGGCGAACGCGGCGGCGACGCGTGCGTGCGCGCGTCGCCGCGGCAGTCGCCAGTAGGCGGCGAACAGCAGCGCCCACACCATGGCAAAGACGAACAGCGTATTGAGCGCCTGCAACACCTGCGCGTTGCCGGTGCCGATGAAGTTGTTCTGCGCCAGAAAGCTCAGCGTCACCTGCGCCAGTGCGGCCACGCACATCAGCAGGAACAGCATCGGCAGGATGACCAGCGGCAGCACCCACGACACCACTGCATTGCGCTTGCTCGGGCTGGGAAAGATGATGCTGAAGGCGTCCTGTACCGCGCTGACCAGCCAGCGCGACGACAGCACCAGGGTCAGCAGGCCGACGCCGCTTGCGGCCAGCTGGGTCTGGCGCGCGATGAAGCCCAGCGCGGCGAGGCTTTCCAGCTGCATCTGGTTGTAGAGCGCAGCCATCAGGATGGTGGCGGGCACCGAATCTGCGGCGATGCGGTTCAGCAGTTGCAGGGCGTAGCTCAGCAGCAGCAGCAGCGGGGTGGCCGACAGCAGGAAATAAAACGCCGTCGCCGCGGCATGGTTCTGCAGGCCGTTCTGGTCGAACAGGCGCAGGGTGGTATAGGCCAGCTGAAACAGCCGGCTCAACTGGCCGCGGATGGGGGGCAGGGCGAGTTTCAGGAACATGGCGCTAGCCTACCCTACCCGCGCCCTGCGCTGTGAGCGCTGGCCTCAGGCCAGCGCGGCGGCGATGCGTTTGATGGCCTTTTCCAGATTGGCCTGCGAGGTGGCGAACGACAGGCGGATGTAGCCTTCGGCGCCGAAGGCCGAGCCGGGAACGACGGCGACGTCGGCGGATTCCAGCAGGTATTCCGAAAACGCGATATCGGTCGGTTCCTCGATGATGTCGCGCGCCAAGAGGTTCATGATCGCGGGCCGCACGTCGGGGAAGGCGTAGAAGGCGCCGCCGCTGTCGACGCAGTGGAAGCCGGGGATGGCGTTCAGCGCGTCGACGACGTAACGGTGGCGGGTCTTGAAGGCGTCGAGCATCGGCGTGATGCAGCCCTGGTCGCCGTTCAGCGCGGCTTCGGCCGCCATCTGCGAGATCGAGGTGGCGTTGGAGGTGGATTGCGACTGCACGTTGGTCATCGCGCGCAGAATCGATTCCGGTCCGGCCGCGTAGCCGATGCGCCAGCCGGTCATTGAATAGGCTTTCGACACGCCGTTCAGCACCAGGGTGCGGTCGTAGAGGTCGGGGCAGACGTTGAGGATGTTGACGAAGGGCACGTCGTTGAGGCGGATGTGCTCGTACATGTCGTCGGACGCGATCAGCACCTGCGGATGCTTGCGCAGGACTTCGCCCAGCGCGGCGAGTTCGTCGCGGGTGTAGACGGCGCCGGTGGGGTTGGACGGGCTGTTGATGACGAACAGGCGGGTCTTGGGCGTGATCGCCGCTTCCAGTTGCGCCGGGGTGATCTTGAAGCCCTGTTCGATGCCCGCCTCGACGATCACCGGCTTGCCGTCTGCGAGGATGACGATGTCGGGGTACGACACCCAGTAGGGCGCAGGAATGATGACTTCGTCGCCGGCATTGACCACCGCCTGAACCAGGTTGAAGAAGCTCTGCTTGCCGCCGCACGACACCAGGATCTGCCTGGGCGTGTAGTCGAGGCCGTTGTCGCGCTTGAACTTGGCGATGACCGCCGCCTTCAGGCCGGGGGTGCCGTCGACCGCCGTGTACTTGGTGAAGCCCGCGTTGATCGCCGCGATCGCCGCGTCCTTGATGTGCTGCGGCGTGTCGAAGTCGGGCTCGCCGGCGCCGAGGCCGATGATGTCGCGGCCGGTCGCCTTGAGTGCGGCGGCGCGGGCGGTGACGGCCAGGGTGGGGGAGGGCTTGATGGCCTGTACGCGGCGGGAGAGTTCCACAGTGGTTCCTTCATGCACCCGCGGTGGCGGAGTGCTACTATCAACGGGTTTTTGGCCGCGCGATTTTAACCCGAATGTTTCATAAATTCGCGGGATGATCGCGCAGGATTTTGTTTTATAGGGGAATTTTGAGAAGGAGCGGCGTGGTTATTCATACGCCCGACTGTGCGTGGTGGTTGCCGATTTATCGGCTTACAACCACGGCCCGCCCCCTGCGGGTGGAACAAAGTTTCCATGCGAAACAAAAGCACCCGCAAAGGGTACGCCGGATTCGTAAGCGCTCAAGCGCAACGACTCCGCTGCCCAGCGAGGGCACGCGTTAATTTATGAAATATCCGGGTTCATGATGTTCGTCACCTTCCCCAATAGCCCGTTCCGTCTCTTCAAGCCGTTTGAGCCCGCTGGCGACCAGCCGCAGGCCATCGAAAAACTGGTCGAGGGCATCGAGGACGGCTTGGCGTACCAGACCCTGCTGGGGGTGACCGGCTCGGGCAAGACGTACACCATGGCCAATGTGATTGCCCGGCTGGGGCGGCCGGCGCTGATCATGGCGCCCAACAAGACGCTGGCGGCGCAGCTGTATTCCGAAATGCGCGAGTTCTTCCCGGAAAACGCGGTCGAGTATTTCGTCTCCTACTACGACTACTACCAGCCCGAGGCCTACGTGCCGTCGCGCGACATGTTCATCGAGAAGGATTCCAGCATCAACGAGCACATCGAGCAGATGCGCTTGAGTGCGACCAAGTCGCTGCTGGAACGGCGCGACACCGTGATCGTCTGCACCGTGTCGGCGATCTACGGTATCGGCGACCCGTCCGACTACCACAGCATGATCCTGCTCCTGCGCGAGAACGAGAAGATGACGCAGCGCGACGTCATCCTGCGGTTGACGCAGATGCAGTACGACCGCAACGATATCGAGTTCAAGCGCGGGGTGTTCCGCGTGCGTGGCGACGTCATCGATATCTTTCCGGCGGAACACGCGGAAACCGCGATCCGCGTCGAGCTGTTCGATGACGTGGTGGAAACCCTGCACCTGTTCGACCCCTTGACCGGACAGATCCTGTCGAAAGTGTCGCGCTTCACCGTGTTCCCGTCGAGCCATTACGTCACCCCGCGCGAGACGATCTTGCGGGCCATCGAGCAGATCAAGGTCGAGCTGCGCGAGCGGCTGGAGTGGTATTACGCCAACGGCAAGCTGGTCGAGGCGCAGCGGCTGGAGCAGCGCACCCGCTTCGATCTCGAAATGATGGTCGAGCTGGGCTTCTGCAAGGGTATCGAGAATTACTCGCGCCACCTGTCGGGGCGCCAGCCCGGCGAGCCGCCGCCGACGCTGATCGACTACCTGGCGAAGGACGCGCTGATGTTCATCGACGAGTCGCACGTCACCGTGACCCAGGTCGGCGGCATGTACAAGGGCGACCGCTCGCGCAAGGAAAACCTGGTCGACTACGGCTTCCGCCTGCTGTCGGCGCTCGACAACCGGCCCTTGAAGTTCGAGGAATTCGAGGCGCTGATGCCGCAGACCGTGTTCGTCTCCGCCACCCCGGCCAAATACGAGGCCGAGCATTCGGGGCAGGTGGTCGAGCAACTGGTGCGTCCGACCGGTCTGGTCGATCCGATGATCGAGGTGCGCCCGGCGTCGGCGCAAGTCGACGACCTGATGTCCGAAGCGAGAAAGCGCATCGCCGTCGGCGAGCGGGTGCTGGTTACGACGCTCACCAAGCGCATGTCCGAGGACCTCACCGATTACCTGGCCGAGCATGGCATCAAGGTGCGTTATCTGCACTCCGACATCGACACCGTCGAGCGCGTCGAGATCATCCGCGACCTGCGCCTGGGCGAATTCGACGTGCTGGTCGGCATCAACCTGCTGCGCGAGGGCCTCGACATTCCCGAAGTGTCGCTGGTCGCGATCCTGGACGCCGACAAGGAGGGCTTCCTGCGCTCCGAGCGCGCGCTGATCCAGACCATCGGCCGCGCCGCGCGCCACCTGCACGGCACCGCGATCCTCTATGCCGACCGCATCACCGACTCGATGCGCCGCGCGATGGACGAAACCGAGCGCCGCCGCAACAAGCAGATCGCCTTCAACACCGAACATGGCATCGTCCCGCGCGGCGTGGTCAAGCGGATCAAGGACATCATCGACGGCGTCTACGACGCCGACGCCACGCGCCAGGAACTCAAGGCGGCGCAGACGGTGGCCGAATACAAGATACTGGACGAGAAAGCGCTGACCAAAAAGATCAAGAAGCTGGAAAAGGAGATGCTGGATGCGGCGAAGAATCTCGAATTCGAAAAGGCTGCTGAACTTCGCGACCAGTTGAAGGAACTCAAACGGGTGTTATTTGGTGTGGAAGAACATGACTAAAGTTTTGATGGTCTGCATGGGTAATATTTGCCGCTCGCCGATGGCGGAGGGCATGTTGCGCAAGGCGGTGCAAGAGGCCGGTCTCGATCGGCACGTGGAAGTGGATTCCGCCGGCACCCACGCCTACCACGTCGGCTCGTCGCCCGACCCGCGTGCGCAGCAGGCGATTTCGCGGCGCGGCGCGGATATCAGCCAGCTGCGCGGGCGCAAGGTCGTGGACGAGGATTTCGAGCGTTTCGATTACATCCTGGTGATGGACGGCGACAATTACAGCAAGCTGATTCAGCGCGCCCCGGCCCACCATCACGGCAAGATCCGCCGCCTGCTGTCGTTCAGCCGCAAGTATCCCAATCTCGACGTGGTCGACCCGTATTACGGCGGCGCCCAGGGATTCGAGGAAAACCTCGACATGATCGAGGATGCGGTGCAGGGCCTGATCCGGGAAATCAGCGGCGACAACCAGGTGAAAATGCGTTCAGGCCGCTGACCGCTTTCTGTTCGCACAAAAAACAAGGGCCGCTAAAAGCGGCCCTTGTTTTTTGTGCTGCGCAGGCTTTACTTCGCCTGGGTCTCCACCTGAACCAGCGGTTCCTGCACCTCGGTCACCTGCGGGCGTGCCCGCCGGCGGCTGGGGTGGGGGGCGGACGGCGCGGTCGGCTCGCCTGCAGTCGCAGCCGGTGCGCTGGTGGTCTCCACCTGCATCAGGCTGACCGGCTCGGCCTCGGCTTTGACCACGGGCCGACGACGGCGACGCGGGCGCTCGGCTTCGTGGGGTTCAGCTGCCGCCGCAGCCGCCGCGGCGGCCGCCGCAGTTTCCACTTGCTGCAGATTGGCCGTGCTGCTCGCCAGATCCGCCAGGACGACGGCGGGCGAGGCGGTGACTGCCGTCGCTTCCAGTTCAAATGCCTGCTGCTTGGGTGCCGCGGCCGGCGCGCGGGCCGCCTTGGGCGCACCCGCAATTTCGATGATCGCGTGGAAGCCGGCGGGGGCCGCGCTGACGTCGATCCCGGCCTGCAGGGTGCTTTCGCCTTCGCCCATGCCTGCCTCGGTTTCCGGGCGGGCTTCGCGCGGACGGCGATTACCGCGACCACGGCGGCTGCGCGATTCGCGTTTTTCCTCGCTGACGGGTTCACGCAGCGTTTCGACCGGCTCCGCGACCTGGGGTGCAATTTCGGCTTCGGGGCGCGGTTTGGGCTGACGCGGCGGGCGCGGCTGTTTGGGCTGTTCGCTGCCACGCGCCTCGGGTGCCTCGCGCGGTGCGGCCTGACGCGGCTCGCTCGGGCGTGCTTCACGTGCTTCCCCGCCACGGCCTTCGCCGCGGCCGCGACGCTGGCCGGGCTTGCGGTCACGCTCACCACGCCGCTCACTCGGCCGTTCGCCGCGGGTGAGGGCGGGAACCGGCTCGGGTGCGGCTTTGGCTGCGGGGGCTTCTTCGCCCTGCTTTTTGAACCAGCTGAAAATGCGCCCGAACAGGCCGGACTGCGGCTGGGGTGCGGCCGCAATGGCCGGCCGCGCGGCGGGTACCGGTTGCGGCGGGGGGGCAATCGACTTGACCGCGGCGACCTGGCGGGCCGGGGCGGCTTCTTGCGCGGTCTGGTAAATGGACTCGGGTTCCGGCATGGCCACCAGCTTGTAGCTCGGCTCGGCCGCCTCGCGCAGGTTGAGTTCGTCGTGGCGCAGGCGGGTGATGGTGTAGTGCGGGGTTTCCAGGTGGACGTTGGGGATCAACACCACGTTCACCTTGAGGCGCGTTTCGAGGGTGTGAATGTCGATGCGCTTCTCGTTCAGCAGGAAGGTGGCGACGTCGACCGGCAATTGCACGTGCAGCGCGCCGGTGTTTTCCTTCATCGCCTCTTCCTGCAGGATGCGCAGGATGTGCAGCGCGGACGATTCGGCGCCGCGGATGTGGCCGGTGCCGTGGCAGCGCGGGCAGGGGGTGTAGCTCGTCTCGCCGAGCGAGGGCTGTAGCCGCTGACGCGACATTTCCAGCAGGCCGAAGCGCGAGATCTTGCCGGTCTGCACGCGGGCGCGGTCGTGATGCAGCGCATCGCGCAGGCGGTTTTCGACTTCGCGCTGATGCTTGGCTTCTTCCATGTCGATGAAGTCGATCACGATCAGGCCGCCGAGGTCACGCAGGCGCATCTGGCGGGCGATTTCGTCGGCCGCTTCGAGGTTGGTGTTGTAGGCGGTCTGCTCGACGTCGCTGCCCTTGGTGGCACGCGCCGAGTTGACGTCGACCGACACCAGCGCCTCGGTATGGTCGATCACGATCGCGCCGCCGGCCGGCAGGTTGACCTGGCGCGAATACGCCGATTCGATCTGGTGTTCGATCTGGAAGCGCGAGAACAGCGGCACGTCGTCGTGATAGAGCTTCACCTTGTCGACGTTGTCCGGCATCACGTGCGCCATGAACTGCTGCGCCTGCTCGTAGATGTCTTCGGTGTCGATCAGGATCTCGCCGATGTCGGCCGAGAAGTAGTCACGGATGGCGCGGATCACCAGGCTGCCTTCCTGGTAGATCAGGAAAGCGCCTTTTTGCGTGCCGGACGCGCCGTCGATGGCTTTCCACAGGCTCAGCAGATAGTTCAGGTCCCACTGGAATTCCTCGGCGGTGCGGCCGATGCCGGCGGTGCGGGCGATCAGGCTCATGCCTTCGGGAATATCGATCTGGGCCAGTGTGTCGCGCAGTTCGTTTCGCTCCTCGCCTTCGATGCGGCGCGAGACACCGCCGCCGCGCGGGTTGGTTGGCATCAAGACGACGTAGCGGCCGGCCAGCGAGACGTAGGTGGTGAGCGCTGCGCCCTTGTTGCCGCGCTCGTCCTTCTCCACCTGGACCAGCAGTTCCTGTCCTTCTTTCAGGTTTTCGGGGACGCGGCCGCCGTTGGGCAGGCAGGTGCGGGAAATTTCCTTGAACGGCAGAAAGCCGTGGCGTTCGCAGCCGTAATCGACGAATGCGGCTTCCAGGCTGGGCTCGACGCGGGTGACGACACCCTTGTAGATATTACCCTTGCGTTGTTCCTTGCTGGCGGACTCGATGTCAAGGTCGACCAGCTTCTGGCCGTCGACGATGGCAACCCGGAGTTCTTCCGCCTGGGTTGCGTTGAATAGCATGCGCTTCATTGTTTACTCCCGCGCGCGTGCATACGGGACAGGCCAGACTGCCGCCTAGAGCGGGCGGCTCATGCGATCACGAGTTGGGTTAGGTGAAATGGCATGGAGTAAAAGGTGTCCTGTTCCTGGAGAGTGTCGCCGGCAAAGCCAGTGCGGTCTTTCCGATTCCCGCCGGGATAAATCCGGGCGTGAATACTGATTTCGTATGCTTGTGGTCGCGTCATTGATAACATCGCTGCTTTGCCGACCAGCGCGGGGCGAGTGGTTTCGACTATCCGCCAGCTTGAAGTCAACTGGGCGGCAGGAATCCAGACGGGCCGCGCAGGCGGCAGCCGGTGAGCGTGGTAACCGGCGTGATCTTTAAAATTTGTCCGGCGATCATGCCGGGCAAAAAAGTCAGGCAAAACTCGCCCTGAACCGAAGATAGTGTATATGAAAAAGAATGACTTAGAGAAAGATTCGGTCCGACGGCTGAAGATCGACGACAGCGCGGATGGCCAGCGTCTGGACAACTTTTTGATGGCGCGCCTGAAGGGCGTGCCGAAAAGCCGCATCTACAAGCTGGTGCGGGGGGGCGAGGTGCGCATCAACGGCGGCCGCGTCCAGGTCAGCTATCGTTTGCAGCTGGGCGACGAGGTGCGCATTCCGCCGGTGCGCGTGGCCATCCCGGTCATCACCCCCGCCACCCATCTGCCGCAGGGCGGCATCCGCCTGCTGCCGCATATCCTGTACCGCGACGACGCCCTGATTGCACTGAACAAGCCGTCCGGCATGGCGGTCCACGGCGGCAGCGGCATTTCGCGCGGGGTGATCGAGCAGATGCGCCTGGAATTGCCGGAATGCCGCTACATGGAGCTGGTGCACCGGCTCGACCGCGAAACCTCGGGCGTGCTGCTGATCGCGCTGAAGCGGCGTGCGCTGACCGGGCTGCACGCCGCGATGCGCGAGGGCAAGATCGAGAAGCGCTACCTGACGCTGGTGGCGGGGCGCTGGACGAACCCGGTGCAGCACGTGAAGCTGACTTTGCATAAACGCGTCACCGACGACGGCGAAAAGCGCGTCACCGTGCGCGACGAAGGGCGGACCGCGCACACCATTTTCCGCCGCCTGCAGGTGTTCGCCGATTTCACCCTGCTCGAAGCGGAACTGAAGACCGGGCGCACCCATCAGATCCGCGTGCATACCTCGCATCTGGGGTTTCCGATCGCCGGGGACGACAAATACGGCGACTTCGAGCTCAACAAGCGCTTGATGAAGCAGGGGCTGAAGCGCATGTTCCTGCACGCGGCCCAGTTGAGCTTCGAGCATCCCATTACCGGCGAGCGCCTGCTGATCGAAGCCCCGCTGCCCGCCGAACTGGCCACATTTCTGGAAACGTTGAACCATGCGCCATGATGATTAAGCCCAAGCAATTCGACCTGCTGATTTTCGACTGGGACGGCACCCTGATGGATTCCGCCGGGGTGATCGTCGATTCGATCCAGCGCGCCTGCGAGGACATCGGCATCCCCGCGCCGGGCGACCGTGCGTCGCGCCAGATCATCGGCCTCGGGCTGATCCATGCGCTGCAAGCCCTGCTGCCGGATTTGCCGGCCGACGACTATCCGCGGCTGGTCGAGCGTTACCGCCACCATTATTTCGGCCGCGACGCGCAGATTCCGCTGTTCGAAGGCGTGGCCGCCGGGATCGGCCAGCTGCACGCCAGCGGCTTCCAACTCGCCGTGGCCACCGGTAAAAGCCATTCCGGCCTGTCCCGTGCGCTCGAATCTAGCGGCCTCGGGCCGTGGTTTGCCGCCACCCGCTGCGCCGACCAGACGCATTCCAAGCCGCATCCGGCGATGGTGCTGGAGCTGATCGACGAACTCGATGCCGATCCCGCGCGCACCCTGGTGATCGGCGACACCAGCCACGATCTCCTGATGGCGTCGAATGCCGGGGTCGCCAGCCTGGGCGTGACCTACGGCGCGCACGAGGCGGGCGACCTGCATCCGCATGCGCCGCTGGCCCTGATGAACAGTTTTGCCGAGGTGCACGCGTGGCTGAACGCGAACGCCTGATCTGCGCTTCATCCGATCTGGCCGAGCAGGGCAAGGGGATGCGCTTCGAGGTGAGTTGCCACGGCTTGCCGCGGCAGGCGTTCGTGGTGCGCTACGACGGTCAGCCCCATGCCTTCCTCAACCAGTGCGGCCATGTGCCGGTCGAACTTGACTGGCAGGCAGGCGAGTTCTTCGACGACTCGCGGCTATACTTGATCTGCGCCACCCATGGCGCGCTCTACCACCCCGCAAGCGGACACTGCGTCGGCGGACGCTGCGCCGGGCGCGGCCTGATCCCCGTCCCGGTCGTCGAGCGCGACGGCCACGTGTACCTCTTAGATGGACCGATTAAAAACAGCCTGATGGAAGAACAACAATGAGTGAACCGGAAAAATCAGCCCCGCCAAACTGGGAACGCGACGTGCTGGAAAAGCTGGCGCTGTCGGCGGTTCAGGAGCAGCGCCGCAGCCGTCGCTGGAGCATCCTGTTCAAGACACTCGGCTTTCTGTACCTGTTCATCGTGCTGTTTCTGGCAGCTGGCTGGTTTCGCACGGACGGTGTGTCCATCGCGGCGCACACCGCGCTGATCGATCTGCAGGGCGTCATCGCGGCCGACCAGACCAGCGCCGATTCGGTGATCAGCAGCCTGCAGGGCGCGTTCGAGGACAAGAAAACCCGTGGCGTGATCCTGCGCATCAACAGCCCTGGCGGCAGCCCGGTGCAGGCCGGGCAGATCTACGACGAGATCAAGCGCCTGCGCGCGCTGCACCCGAAGACCCCGCTGTACGCCGTGGTGGACGATATCTGCGCTTCGGGCGGCTATTACGTCGCCGTCGGCGCCGACAAGATCTTCGTCGACAAGGCCAGCATCGTCGGCTCGATCGGTGTGCTGATGGATGGCTTCGGCTTCACCGAAACCATGCAGAAGCTCGGCGTCGAGCGCCGCCTGCTCACCGCCGGCGAAAACAAGGGCTTTCTCGATCCGTTCTCGCCGGTCGATCCCGAACAGCAGGCCTTCGCCAAACAGATGCTCGAAGAAATCCACGGCCAGTTCATCGCCGTGGTGCGCGAAGGCCGCGGCACGCGTCTGAAGGAAACGCCCGAGACCTTCAGCGGCCTGGTCTGGAGCGGCGAAAAGAGCATCCAGCTCGGGCTTGCCGATGCATACGGCAGTGTCGAATCGGTTGCGCGCGACGTCATCAAGGCCAAGGATATCGTCGACTATACCCAGCGCCCCGGCCTGGCCGAGCGCCTTGCCAGTCGTCTGGGCACGTCGATGGCAAAGGCGTGGACGCCATTCGAACAGGCAGGGGCGACCTTGCGGTGAGCGATTACCGTTCGATTGCCTGTTCGGATCACGAACGCCTGGAATTCGCCGCGCTCAAGCGGCAATGGCTGGACGTGAACCTGACGACGGGCGATCGGGCCGGGCAGCAGCGCCTGATGCCGCTGGACGTGACCACCCGTGACGGTGCGGAGTGGCTGCTTGCCGAAACCGAAACCGGCGAGCAGCTGACCCTGCGGCTCGACTGGCTGCGATTCTGAGCCTTTGGATTTTGGCGCCGAACGGGGTGGTTTCAATGTTGTCCAATGTGGTTGGCCGGATATAGGCCACCAACAGAATGCATCCCAAGTAAACGACACCCATGAAAATCCCGAAAAGACTCGAACCACTGGTCGAAGACGGCCTGATCGACGACGTGACGCGCCAGTTGATGAGCGGCAAGGAGGCGATGGTCTTCGTCGTCCGCTGCGGCGACGAGGTGCGCTGCGCCAAGGTCTACAAGGAAGCCAACAAGCGCGCCTTCCGCCAGAGCGTCGATTACACCGAAAACCGCAAGGTGAAGAACAGCCGCCAAGCGCGCGCGATGGCGAAAGGCACGCGCTACGGGCGGGAAGCCCAGGAAGCCGCCTGGCAAAACGCCGAAGTGGATGCCCTGTATCGCCTCGCCGCCGCCGGCGTGCGGGTGCCGACGCCGTACAACTTCCATTCCGGTGTGTTGCTGATGGAACTGGTCTGCGATGAGGACGGCAACGCGGCGCCGCGTCTGAATGATGTGGAATTCACGCCCGAGCTGGCGCGGATGCACTTCCAGATGCTGCTCAAGCAGGTCGTGCTGATGCTGGGCGCCGGGGTGATTCACGGTGATCTGTCTGAATTCAATATCCTGATCAGCGCCGATGGCCCGGTGATCATTGACCTGCCGCAGGCGGTGGACGCCGCCGGCAACAACCACGCCCCCGACATGCTGGAACGCGATGTGGCCAACCTGACCGCCTATTTCGGGCGCTTCGCGCCGGAATTGCTGGGGACCGACTATGGCAAGGAAATCTGGGCGCTGTACGAACACGGCGCGCTGCATCCGGACGTTCAGCTGACCGGCCGCTTCGCGCACAGCACCAAGCCGGTGGACCTGGACGGCGTCCTGCGGGAAATCGGCGATGCCCGTGATGAGGAGGAAGCACGGCAGTTGCGGATGCTGGAGGCAGGCTGAGACGCCGCTTCAACCAGCTCCGTGTACTCCGTATAATCCGGCATGACCGCTCACCCGAACACCCCATCCGATTCCCCGCCCGCCGACACCCCAACGGCCGGCGCATCCTTCGACCAGCTGCCGCTGGCGCCCGCCGTGCTGGCCAATCTGCGCCAACTCGGCTACCTCCACATGACGCCGATCCAGGCGGCCAGCCTGCCGATCGCGCTGGCCGGCCATGACCTGATCGCGCAGGCCAAGACCGGCAGCGGCAAGACGGCGGCCTTTGCCCTGGCTCTGCTGAACCGGCTGAATCCGCGTTACTTCGCCGTGCAGGCGCTGGTGCTGTGCCCGACGCGCGAGTTGGCTGACCAGGTGACCCAGGAGATCCGCCGGCTGGCGCGTAGCGAGGACAACGTCAAGATTCTTTCGCTGGTCGGCGGCTCCACCCTGCGCCCGCAGATGACCAGCCTGGAGCACGGCGCCCACGTCGTCGTCGGCACACCCGGCCGCATCATGGACCATCTGCAGCGCGGCAGCCTCAACCTGGACGCGCTCAACACGCTGGTGCTCGACGAAGCCGACCGCATGCTGGACATGGGGTTCTACGACGACATCGGCTTCATCGCCCGGGAGTGCCCCGGCACGCGCCAGACCCTGCTGTTTTCCGCCACCTACCCGGAGGGCATCGCGGAGCTGAGCCGGCGTCTTTTGCGGCAGCCGCAAGAGGTGAAGCTGCTGGAGCAGCACGAGCACGACAAGATTCGCCAGCGTTTCTATGAGGTGAGCCACGACGACCGCCTGCGGGCCGTGGCGCTGCTGCTCCGCCACTACCGCCCGGTCAGCACGCTGGCCTTCTGCAACACCCGCCAGCAATGCCGCGATCTGGTGCAGGTCCTGCGCGAGCAGGGCTTCCATGCACTGGCGCTGCACGGAGAACTGGAACAGCGCGAACGCGACCAGGTGCTGATCCAGTTCGCCAACCGCAGCTGTTCGGTGCTGGTGGCGACCGACGTTGCCGCGCGCGGCCTCGACATCGCCCAGCTCGAAGCGGTGATCAACGTCGATGTCACGCCCGATCCCGAGGTCTACATCCACCGCATCGGCCGCACCGGCCGCGCCGACCAGGAAGGCTGGGCGCTGAGCCTGGCCAGCCCCAGCCAGATGCGGCGCGTCGCCAATATCGTCAAGGAACTCGGTGCCGAGCCTGAATGGCATTCCCTCGCGGAGTTGCAGGCCGCCAGCGACGAACCGCTGCTGCCGCCGATGGCGACCCTGCAGATACTCGGCGGCCGCAAGGAGAAGATCCGTCCCGGCGACGTGCTGGGCGCGCTCACCGGCGAGGCGGGTTTCGCCGGCGCGCAGATCGGCAAGATCACCGTCACCGAATCTACCACCTATGTCGCGGTGGAGCGGGGCATCGCGCACGAAGTCCAGCGCAGGCTCGCCGCGGGCAAGCTGAAGGGGAAAAGCGTCAAGGTGCGGATCCTGGACGTCAACGCGGATTCAGCGCCGCGCGAGCGCACGGCCCGGCGCAATCGCTGACTGTGGGCGCTTAAGGTCGGCTGCTTTTTAAAGTCGCGTCATTCCGGCCAAATGATGGGCCGTGTCAAATACCGATCCCGAACACCACCAGCCGGTCCTTGACCGCGTCGCTTTGGCCACGCCAGGCTTTTGCACGGCGGGTCTGGATGAGCTGGCTCGGCAGGGTGAGGTCGGCGCCGACGCTGATGAAGGTGTCGGGCGTCAGCGTCGTGGCCAGCGCGTCCAGCAGGGCGGCGCTGCGGTAGGGCGTTTCGATGAAGAGTTGGGTGGCGCGGTCGCGGCGCGCGGTTTTTTCCAGGTCGCGGATGGCCTGGCTGCGTTCGGGTTCCTTGGCGGGCAGATAGCCGTGGAAGGCGAAGCGCTGGCCGCCCAGGCCCGAGGCCATCAGCGCCAGCAGGATCGACGACGGGCCGATCAGCGGGACGACGGCAATGCCTTCGCGGTGCGCGGCCATGACCAGCGCCGCGCCGGGGTCGGCCACGGCGGGACAGCCCGCTTCGGACAGCAGGCCGACGTCATGCCCGGCCTTGAGCGGTCCCAGCAGCGCCGGAATGGCCGGGGCCGGGGTGTGTTCGTTGAGCTCCTCGATCTGCAGCGTCTGGATCGGCAGTGGATGGCCCATGGCCTTGAGGTGCGCGCGCGCGGTCTTGGCGCGTTCGACCACGAAGTGCTCGATCCGGCGCGCGACGGCCAGGGTGTCCGGCGGCAGGCAGGCATCCGGGCTGACCGGCCCCAGTGGCACCGGGATCAGATAGAGGGTGGCCACGTTAAATTACACCGAGTGCCATCTCAGGACGCGCTCGGCCAGGTCAGCACGTCGACGCCTTCGTTGTCGAGCATCTCGGTTAGCGCCATTAGTGGCAGGCCGATCAGTGCGGTGGGATCGAGGCTGTCCATGCGTTCCATCAGCGCGATGCCGAGCGACTCGCTCTTGGCCGAGCCGGCGCAGTCGTAGGGCGTTTCCTTTT
>JBAQND010000082.1:0-3106 GCA_049303455.1 Thiobacillus sp. | reverse complement strand
CAGGTGATTGCGGATCGGGTAGTAATGCGGCTGCTTGTGGATGGCGCTGCGCTCGCGCGGACGCGGCAGGGTGTTGTTGACGATCTCGGCGATGCGCGCATGCGGGCCGTTCGACATCAGCATGATCCGGTCGGACAGCAGAATCGCTTCGTCGACGTCGTGCGTGATCATGAACACGGTCTGCTGCGTCTCGGCGCAGATTTTCAGCAGCTCCTCCTGGATGACGCCGCGCGTCAGCGCGTCGAGCGCGCCGAAGGGCTCGTCCATCAAGAGCATTTTCGGCTCGATGGAAAACGCGCGCGCAATCCCCACGCGCTGCTTCATGCCGCCGGAGAGTTGCGACGGCTTCTTGTGTTCGGCACCCGTGAGGCCGACCAGCTCGATGTAGCGCATGGCGTGGTCGCGCACTTTCGGTTTGTTCCACGAAGCCCAGCGCGACTTCACCGCGAACGCCACGTTCTCCAGCACGGTGAGCCAGGGCATCAGCGCGTGGCTCTGGAAGATGACGCCGCGGTCGAGGCTGGGGCCGGAGACTTCGCGGCCGTCCATGAAGACGTTGCCGGTGGTGGCGACATCGAGGCCGGCGAGAATATTGAGGATGGTCGACTTGCCGCAGCCGGAGTGGCCGGTGACGCAGACGAATTCGCCCTTGTGGATGCGGAAGTTGACGTGGTCGAACACGGTGACCGCGTCGTCCCCGGTGGGGCCAGGGTAGGCGCGCGCCAGGTTTTCGACCTGCAGGAAGGGTAGGTTGGCTGAAGTCATGCGTTTACTCCTGGTACGCGACGCGCTTGCCCAGCACGCCGAAGATGCTGTCGAGCGCCATGCCGACGACACCGATCATGAGGATGGCGAACAGCACGTTGGTGAGCGACAGGTTGTTCCACTCGTTCCACACGAAGTAGCCGATGCCGGTGCCGCCGACCAGCATTTCGGCGGCCACGATGACGAGCCAGGCGATGCCCATGGAGATGCGCATGCCGGTCAATATCGTCGGCGCGGCGGCGGGCAGGATGACGCGGAAGGCGAGGCGCAGCGGGTTCACTTCCAGCGTGCGCGAGACGTCGAGCCAGTCGCGCCGCACGTTGGCGACGCCGTGCGCGGTGTTGATCAGCATCGGCCACAGTGAGCAGATGAAGATGACGAAGATGGCCGAGGCCGACGCGTCCTTGATGGTGTACAGCGCGAGCGGCATCCACGCCAGCGGCGAGATCGGCTTCAGTAGCTGCACGTAGGGGTTGATCGCCTGGTAGAACACGCGCGAGTTGCCGATGGCGAAGCCGAGCGGAATCGCCACCACGGCAGCGAGGAAGAAGCCGCCCAGCACGCGCGCCAGCGAATAGGCGAGCTGGATGCCGATGCCCTTGTCGTTGGGGCCGTTGTCGTAGAACGGATCGGACAGCTTGTCCCACAGCGTCTGCGCCATCACCGCCGGGGTGGGGAAGCTCGACGCCGAACTGGCCGCGCCGCCGCCCATCAGCGCGGCGTATTCGGGATCGACGCCGGCTGCGACGACCCTGGCTTCCGGCAGTGTCGCCAGCTGCCAGACCAGCAGGATCACCGCGAACAGCCCCAGCGACAGCAGGGCGGCTTTCTGGCTGAGCGAGAGTCGCGTCTTCATGTGCGTTTGATGGCGAAGGAGTTGAGGTATTCGGCAGGCTTCGCGGGATCGAACACCTTGCCCATGATGGTGTGCTTCATGTAGTTCGTCTTCGGCGCCTTCATGCCGAGTTCGGCCATGCGTGCACGCGCATCGGTGGCGCGGAACACCTCCTCGGCCACCATCTTGTAATCGATGTCGCCCTTGATGTAGTTCCAGCGCTTCAGCTGCGTGAGGATCCACACCGCCATCGACTGCCAGGGAAAGGGGTCGAAGTCGACGCGGTCGGGCACGTTCCTCACCTTGCCGAGGCCGTCGGCGAAGCGCCCGGTCATCACCTGCTCCAGCACCGGGATCGGCTGGTTGAGGTAGTTGGCCGGCGCGATCGCCTCGATGATGGCCTTGCGGTTTTCCGGCTTGTGCGCATAGTCGGTGGCGCTGGCAATCGCACGGAACAGCGCGGCGTAGGTGTTGGGATACTGCTTGTAGAAGCCTTCCTGCACGCCGAAGGCACAGCACGGGTGGCCGTCCCACAGATCGCGCGACAGGGTGTGGATGAAGCCGACTTCCTCATACACCGCACGCTGGTTGAAGGGCTCGGGGCCGAGGAAGCCGTCGATGTTGCCGGCGCGCAGGTTGGCCACCATGTCGGGCGGCGGCATCATGCGCAGCTCGACATCCTTGTCGGGGTCGAGGCCGTGCTCGGCGAGGTAGTAGCGCAAGAGCAGGTTGTGGATCGAGTAGTCGAACGGCAGGCCGAACTTCATCCCCTTCCAGTCCTTGGGATTCATCTTGTCCTTGTGCTTCAGATGCAGGGTGATCGCCTGGCCGTTGATGTTCTGGATCGACGCCACGTCGACCGCCTGCCTGGCCGAACCCAGCCCCAGCGACATCGCCAGCGGCATCGGCGACAGCATGTGCGAGGCGTCGTATTCCTTGTTCTGCACCTTGTCACGGATCACCGCCCAGCCGGCGGTTTTCTGCAGGGTGACGTTGAGCCCTTCGCGCGCGTAGAAGCCCATCGGGCCCGCCATGATGATGGGCGTCGCGCAGGTGATGGGGATGAAACCAATCTTGAGGTCGGTCTTTTCCAGCTTGCCCTTCTCCGCCGCCAGCGCCTTCGCTGCGCCCATCGGAAACAGCGTCGAGATCGCCGCCATTGCCGTGCCGGCACCCACCGCGCGCAGAAAATTGCGGCGCATCTGGTCGTCGGGGAACAGACCGCGCATCACCGCCGACTCGACGACGCGCGACACGCGCGCATCCTCGTTCTGCATGTCGGCCTCGTGGTCGGCCTGGCTGTGGTGGCGGCCGCAGCTGCAGCCTGCACGGTGCAGTTTGGTATCGGGGTCAAACGGGTTGTCAAAGCCGGACATAGGGTGCTCCTCATCGGATTAAAAAAAATGACGAAAACAACTGTGAAAGCCCACCGCTGCCGCGCACCGCTTTGTTTCCATGGCGCTCCGGATTGGTGCAGACCGTTGATCCGGGACTGCCGGCGCTCCT
>JBAQND010000081.1:0-20974 GCA_049303455.1 Thiobacillus sp. | reverse complement strand
CGTCAAACCGGGCAACTTCCCAAATACATATTTGCTATGAGTCCGGTGCTCAGGGCCGGGCTCGTCCAACAAACGGTTCAGATCGTGGCTGCGCACGATCTAACCTTATTCGTTAGGAAGGACCGCGCCTCTCGTTGCGACTGTCTCATTGACAAAATTGACAGACAACGTGAGGTGTCCATCAAGCGCCAGACGCAGCACATCCGCCTCGGTCACGTCCTCGCCGAATACGATTGAAAGATGCCGGGCAGCATCAGCCACCGTCAGCCATTCTTTCAGGTTGAAAAGCTTGCCCAATATCGCCCCCTTTCACGCTTGCCCTTGTTTAGCTGCCGTGCCAGCCGGGCAAGGGTGTCCCGGTTTTCCTCCCGTCGGAGTAGGCGCGGCATACTCGTTACGCCGCCATTTCTTCCAGCGGCTCCATTGCCCAACCCTGCGGGCTGGTTCCCAACGTAATGCGCTGATTTGTCAGGCGGTCTATGTCGTTGATGCGCGCCACCACGTTACGGATCGCCTCCTGGCCGTTGGCATGGGCTTCGTACAGCAGGCGCACCAGCTTGTCCGCCCACCTGGGAACCTTGCCGCTCTTCTCCCAGCGCGCCACCGTCTGCCCGTCCACGCCCAGCAGCTTGCCAAGCGAAGGCTGCGACATGAGAAAACCGCTTGACCGGATATAGCGGAACTCCGTCCCGGACAATCGCCCCACCTTGCGGGCAAGCGCCATGCACACGGCGCGCACCAGCCCGTCGCCGTCTTCAAACGACACCGCTTTGCCGTAGGGCGTCTGGTGCTCGGTGTAGCCATTGCGCAGCCAGATATTGCGCAAACCGCCGTCGGTGTAGTGGTACATAGCCGTTCCCCTCAAATATCCATCACGGTAACGACCGGCAAGCCTGTCGTATCCGTCTCGAACCCCACGATTACTGCAATGTCGCGGCCCTCCAGGTAGCGTTCCATCCTGCATTCAAGCGTGCCATACCGCAGGTTGAGTTCCGGCTCGCGGTGCAGATTGCCACGGCGCAGCACGTCGTAAACCATCGCCAAGGTAATGTGGCGTTGCTTCATGCGTTTACGCGCATGATCGGTCAGCAGCACGTTCGCGGTATTGATCGCTCGGTCGCGGATGACGCGCTCAATCTGCTTTTTAGAAAGTCGTGTCATCGTCGCGACCTATCATTTTGATAGGTTAGCATCATGCTAGTTCAATTACCATCCAGTAATGACAGGAAGCTCTTAAGCCGCCTGGTAAGCCTTGCCGAAGCGACCGATAATCACACTGCCTTTGCCCTCATCTATCTGGCTATCCACGAAGTCCGCCCACCATTGCAGCATGTCCCGCCGCTGGTCGGCATATTGCGCCCGGTTGTACACACCCCGGATGCCCTTGGTTTCATGGGCTAGAGCCTTTTCGATCCAGTCGGAATTGAACCCGGCTTCGTGCAAGTGCGTTGAAGCCGTGCGCCGGAAGTCATGGATTACGAAGTCGCGTACGTCGGTTTCCAGCGCCCGCACCACGGTGTTCAGGGCGTTATGGGCAATCGGTTTTTTCAGGCTGCCCCGGCTTGGGAATATCCATTCCGAACCGCTCGCCAGTCCTTTCAACTCCTCGAACATCGCTACAGCCTGCCGGGACAGCGGAACAAAGTGCGGCTTGTCTTTCTTCATGCGCTCGCCGGGAATTGACCATTCGGCCCGCTCAAGGTCGATTTCTTCCCATCGCGCCTGGGTCAATTCGGATTTCCGCACCATGCACAGAATCAGCAGATGCAGCGCCAGCTTGTTTGCACGCTTCATGCTGGATTGATAGATCGCCCGCAACAGTCGCCCGATTTCGTCTGGGGACAGGGCCACGTCGCGGCTTTTGGCGCTGGCGATGAATTTGGCTTCTATCGCCGCCGCCGGGTTGAACGTGGTTTTCTCCCGCGCAATGGCATAGGCAAACAGCCGTTTCAGCACGTTGCGCGTTTGCAGCGCCATTTGATCGGCCCCACGATTCTTAATCTTGTCGGTAATCGCCAGAATGTCGGTCACGGTCACGTCGGCGATTTGCTTCGTGCCGATGGCCGGGATCACATCCTTGTCCAAAACGCGCTTGACGTTGCGCGGGTTGCTGTTGGCAGGCTCCGCGATTTCGGCATACCAGCGCCGGGCGAAGGCTTCCACCGTTTCACTGGCCTTCTGCGCCTCCTCTTTGGCCCTAGTTTTCTCTACCGCCTTCAAGCACCAATTGCGGATGAAGAATTGCGCCAGATCCTTTGCAGCGGGGGCGGCATCCTCGGGGATCGGATCGCCCCGCTTCAAAGCCATCGGCGACAGACCGCGCCCGGCCAGCGCCTTGCAATCGTCTCGCCAGGTGCGAGCCTCAGCCAGTGAATAAGCCGGGTAATCCCCAAGCCTCATCGTTTCCTGTTTCGCGGCCAGCGTCCGATATTTCAGCCCCCACCGCTTTTTCCCGGTAGGCATGACTTCGATATACAGCCCGCCCCCGTCCGACTCGCTGAATACCTTTTCAGCCGGTTTCAGCGTCCGCAGCTTAGTGTCCGACAGTGCCATGATTTACCGCCCTCCCGTCTGTTTGTTCCCACGATCCAGCTCACCACCGTGGGAACAGCTTTGCATCGTGGGAACAATCTTTGAAACCCATGTTCGGCATGCCTTGCCGGCGACTCAACCCCGGTTTTGTTCCCACCTTTTCATGATTTCACCGCCCCGAAAAAGGGGCTTGTGGTAACAAATTTGTTCCCACGATGTGATGCCTTACTCTGGCGTGGGAACAATCGTGGGAACAATTCTATGCGGATTCACGCGGAACATGCAAGCCGGTTCCAGAACAAAAAGCCCGCATTTACGCGGGCTTCAAGGGTGAGTTGTGGAACTACCCGGACAGCGCCGGAAGTGGATTTATTTTCCGATGCAGAATTTGCTGAAGATTTCGCCCAGCAGGTCGTCGGCGGTGAATTCGCCGACGATTTCCGACAGGGCGGTCTGGGCCAGCCGCAGTTCCTCGGCAAACAGCTCAAGTTGCGCGGCTGTGGCGCGCGCGGCGGCTAGGTGGCGGGCGGCACGCTCGAGCGCGTCGAGATGGCGCGCACGCGCCATGAAGGCGCCCTCGCCCGCCGCCCGCCAGCCGGCCGCTTCAAGCAGCTTTTCGCGCAGCAGCTCCATCCCGGCACCGGTTTTGGCGGACAGCCAGACTTCGTCCCCCGCCGCGCGCGGCGCATCGAAGCTGACGTCGATCTTGTTGTGGAGGATGAGCCGCGCCGCTTTCGGCAGGCGCTGCAGGATCGCCGCCTCGCGTTCGCCGACGCCGTGCGCGGCGTCCACCAGCAGCAATGCCACATCAGCTTTTTCCACCGCCGCCCAGGTGCGGGCGATGCCGAGCTGCTCCACCGGGTCGTCGGTGTCGCGCAGGCCGGCGGTGTCGATAAGATGCAGCGGCACGCCCTGGATCTGGATCGCCTCGCGCACGGTGTCGCGCGTGGTGCCCGCGATTTCGGTGACGATCGCCGCCTCATATCCGGCCAGCTGGTTCATCAGGCTCGACTTGCCGACGTTCGGCTGGCCGATCAGCACCACGGTCAGACCTTCACGCAGCAACGCGCCCTGCCTGGCCTGAGCACGCACCGCCTGCAGGCGGCCATCGATGGCATCGAGCCGGCCAAACGCATCGGCGTCGCGCAGAAAATCAATTTCTTCTTCAGGAAAGTCCAGCGTGGCTTCGATCAGCATGCGCAGGCGGGTCAGCGCCTCGACCAGCTCGGCAATCCGCGCCGAGAAGACGCCCGACAGCGAGCGCACCGCCGAGCGTGCGGCTTCGGCGGACGCGGCGTCAATCAGGTCGGCCACCGCCTCAGCCTGCGCCAGATCGAGCTTGCCGTTGAGAAACGCGCGTCGGGAAAACTCACCCGGATCGGCCAGCCGCGCGCCAAGTTCGAGACAGCGCTGCAGGATCAAATTGAGCACCACCGGCCCGCCATGCCCCTGCAACTCCAGCACGTTTTCGCCGGTGAATGAGTGCGGCGCGGCAAAATAGAGCGCGATGCCCTCGTCGATCACCTCGCCATCGTCATCGAGAAAACGGGTAAAGGTGGCATGGCGCGGCTCAGGTACGCGTCCGAGTATCGCTGCGGCAAGCGGGGTCATTTCCGCGCCCGACACCCGGACCACCCCCACGCCACCGCGCCCGGGCGCGGTGGCGATGGCGGCGATCAGCTCAGGTCTTGGCGGTGGCAGGTTTGTCACCGCCCACAACCTGCCTGTTGATCATCCACTGCTGCGCGATCGACAGGATGTTGTTGACGACCCAGTACAACACCAGGCCAGCCGGGAAGAAGATAAACATCACGGTGAACGCCACCGGCATGATCATCATGATCTTCGCCTGCATCGGATCCATCGGCTGCGGGTTCAACTTGACCTGCAGGATCGAGGTGATGCCCATGATGACGGGCAGGATGTACCACGGATCAGGCGCCGTGAGGTCGGTGATCCAGCCCAGCCAGGGCGCACCGCGCATTTCGACCGCCGCGAGCAACACCCAGTAGAGGGCGATGAATACCGGGATCTGAATCAGGATGGGCAGACAGCCACCGAGCGGATTGATTTTCTCGGTCTTGTACATCTCCGCCATCGACTGATGCAGTTTGGCGCGGTCGTCGCCGTAGGTTTCTTTCAGCTTCTGCAGGCGCGGCGTCAGCTTCTTCATCTTGGCCATCGACCGGTAGCCGGCCGCCGACAGCGGGTACAGCGCCAGCTTGAGGAGGAAGGTCAGGATGATGATGGCCCAGCCCCAGTTGCCGACCAGGCGCTCGATTTTTTCCAGCGACCAGAAAATCGGGTAGGCCAGCGGTGTGAGCCAGCCGTAGTCGCGCACCAGATCCAGCCCGGGTGCGGCTTTTTCCAGAACGGTCTGGGTTTGCGGCCCGGCATACAGCGGCACGGTGAAGGTCTTTTGCTGGCCGGGTTCGAGCGTGCCTTCGGCCACGATCACCCCGGCGGAATACAGGCCGCCGCCCAATGCGCGCGCGTAATACTCGCGTTTGGCACTGCCCTCGGGCAGCCAGGCCGACACGAAATGGTGTTGCACCATCCCGACCCAGCCATTGTCCGCGGTTTTCTGAAAATCGGCCTTGCCTTCCTGAATGTCCTTGAACGCGACCTTCTGAAATTTCTCAGCGTCGGTGTAGAAAGCCGGGCCCGTATAAGAGTGGATGAAGAAGGATTCGCCGCGTGGCGCTTCGCCATGACGGGTGAACTGGTAATAAGGGGTCAGATCAATGGGCTGGGTGCCGCCGTTGATGACTCGGGTTCTGACGGCGATCTGATAGCTGCCGCGCTTGAAAATATAGGTTTTTTCGACGCGCACGCCGGTGGCGGGGTCGCTCCATACAAGCGGTACTTCAAGCTGCGCCGCACCGCTGGTCAGGCGATAGGTGCCTGGATTGAGCTGGAATTCGCTGCGGTGCGTCGGCAGGCCCTCGCCCACCAGGCCGCTTTGCGCCAGATAGGGCTGGGTTTGGCTGTCCTCGAACAGGGTGAAGACCTGGTTCTTGTCTTCGGTTCCGCGATACGGCAGCAATTGCAGTTCGCGCAGGTCGCCGCCGTTGCCATCGATGGTGGCGCGCAATACATCGGTTTCCACAATGGCGCGCGGGCCCCTGCCAAAACCAGTTGATGGCGTGGCGGGTGGCGCGGTCGCTTTCAGGGCCTCACTGGGCGTAGGCGCGCCTGTTGCCGGGGCCGTCGTCGTGGAGGGTGCGGCCGGCACCGGCGCGCTTTTGTCCTGCCAGGCTTCCCACAGCAAAAGCAGCGAAAAGGAGAAGACAATAAAAAGAATCAGCCGCTGGTTATCCATGAGACGGGACGCGTTTAGTTGGAAGAGAATTCCGGCGCGATTTCGCTCACCGGAGCCGTTGGCCATTTTGCCATGGCACGGTTGCCGGCACGTTTAAAGGTGCGTGACAAATCGCGTGCCTCGTCGCCGCGAACCGGCTTGGCGATCAGGCGAACAACGAAATCGCATGCAGGAAGCTCCGGCAGAACCTGCCGGAAGCTTTCCCGCACACAGCGCTTGACGCGGTTGCGATCAACCGCCCGCGCAAGCAGGCGTTTGGCAATCACCATTCCCAGGCGCGGATAGCCCACCTGGTTGGGACGCGCCATGACCACCACATAGTCGGTCCTGGCGCGCTGGTTGTCTGCAAACACCCGATCGAAATCAGCCTTGGCGACCAGCCGAGCGTCGCGCAGACGAACGCCGCGAGACGTGTCGGGGTGCGTGTCGGTCAGACTGCCAGACGCTCGCGGCCCTTGGCGCGGCGTGCGTTGATAATGGCGCGGCCGGCCTTGGTTTTCATGCGGGCGCGGAAACCGTGGGTGCGCTTGCGACGGACGGTGGAGGGTTGATAAGTACGTTTCATGACTATCCTTCTCTAGCGGGGGTCCGGCCGGTTCCTGCGAGCAGGGCGGTCGAACACAAAAAATCTGTTGAAAAACCGCGTATTAAACCCTCCCGGCCGGGAGGATGTCAAGTTCACGTGGGCAGACCCGTCGGTTCCCGGTCCATCTGGCCTGTGGATAACCCGGTCAAAGGAGAGTAAGATTCGCATTTGAATCCCATGCAGCTTACCGCCCCCCACCCCTCGACTATGGATTCCTTCTGGGACCTTTGCCAAGAGCGCTTCCGCGCCAATCTGACCCAGCAGCAATTTAGCACATGGATCAAACCCCTGGTCTTCGACGACACGGGAGGTGACGTGCGGATTCTGGCGCCCAACCATTTCGTGATGGACTGGGTGCGCGAAAAGTTTGCCGAGCACATCGAGGGGTGGGCGCAGGAGTTTTACCCCCATCCGGTCGCCATCACCTACGCGTTGGGCAAGAAAAGCAGCACCCCGCGCCCGCCCGCGCCCCCGTCGACGGCACCCTACGACGCCGCACCCGCGCCGGTCGCCGCCATTGCACCGGCCCAGGTGGGCCTGCGCATCAATCCAGGCTTCAATTTCGACAACTTCGTCTCCGGCCGTGCCAACCAGCTGGCCCGCGCGGCCGCCCTGCAGATTGCCAACAACCCCGGGGTGGCCTACAACCCGCTGTTCGTATACGGCGGGGTGGGCCTGGGCAAGACCCACCTGCTGCAGGCGATCGGCAACACGGTGCGCCAGGCCAACCCCGATGCACGCATCAGCTATATTCACGCCAACGATTATGTGGACGATGTGGTCAAGGCCTATCTGAACAAGCAGTTCGATGACCTGAAGCGACGCTATATGTCGCTGGACCTGCTGCTGATCGACGACATTCAGTTCCTGGCCAAGAAAGACCGCACCCAGGAAGAGTTTTTCTACGTTTTCAACTCACTGATCGAAAACAAGAAACAAATCGTCATTACCTGCGACACCTTCCCCAAGGAAATCAGCGGCCTCGACGACCGGCTGAAATCGCGATTTGCCTGGGGCTTGACGGTGGCCGTCGAGCCGCCGGAACTGGAAATGCGGGTCGCCATCCTGCTGGCCAAAGCGCAGGCGGAAAACTTCAAGCTCGACGAAAATGTCGCCTTCTTCATCGCCAAACAGGTGCGCTCCAACGTGCGCGAACTGGAAGGCGCCCTGAAGCGGGTGATCGCTTTTTCGCGCTTCCACGAAAAAGCGATCACGCTGGAACTGGTGAAGGAAGCGCTGCGCGACCTCATCGCGTCGACGTCGCGCATCGTCTCGATCGAAAATATCCAGAAAACCGTCGCCGACTTTTACAAGATCAAGGTCGCCGACATGTTTTCCAAAAAACGCACGCGCAATCTGGCACGTCCCCGCCAGATCGCGATGGCGCTGGCGAAGGAACTAACCAACCAAAGCCTGCCCGAAATCGGCGAATCTTTCGGCGGGCGCGACCACACCACGGTCATTCACGCCTGCCGCAAGATTGCCGAATTGCGCGAGACGCAAGCCGACATCGGGCGTGACTATCTGGTGTTGTTACAAAGCCTGACAGGCTGAGGATGAAATGTGGATAAGTCAGGTCGTGCGGCGAATGGAGAAAAACCATCCCCACCTCTCCCACACGGCCAAGGTGTTACCCACACCCAGAATTCGACACAAGCGGTTATTTTAATTAGGTAAAAAAGCTTATCCCCAGTTTTTGGCCGCCTTTATTATGACTTTTAGGTATATATATAAATGCTATTAGTACAAAGCGAACGCAACGCACTCCTGGCTTCCCTCTCGGCAGTGGTCGGGGTAGTCGAACGTCGCCACACCCTGCCCATCCTGTCCAACCTGCTGCTGGAGAAAAAAAGCGGCACGCTCACCGTGCTGGCGACCGATCTCGAACTGCAGGTCAGCACGCAAGTGGACTGCGCAGAAGCGGGCGACGACTTCGCCATCACCATTGCGGCTCGCAAGCTGTTCGACATTGTTCGCGCGTTGCCGGACACCGCTAAGATCAAGCTCGACACCCGTGACAGTCAGGTGGTGGTGAGCGCGGGCAAGTCGCGCTTTACCCTGCAAACCCTGCCCGCCGCCGATTTTCCGCGGGTAGAAACCGGCGCCGGCCTGGGGGAAGCGATCCGCCTGCCGCAAAAAACGCTGAAACGTCTGCTGCAACTGGTGCAGTTCGCCATGGCCAGCCAGGACATCCGGTATTATCTCAACGGCATGCTGTTGGTGCTGGACGGCACGCAGCTACGCGTGGTGGCCACCGACGGCCATCGTCTGAGCTATGCCGAAACCCCGCTGGAAACCAGTGCCGAGGCGCGCGAGGTCATCATTCCGCGCAAGACCGTGGTCGAACTCACCAAGCTTTTGAGCGACGTCGACGACCCCGTCGAACTGCGCATTGGCGCCAATCAGGTCACCATCACACTGTCCGGCACCGAACTCGTCACCAAGGTGGTGGACGGCAAATTCCCCGATTACCATCGCGTCATCCCGGCCAGCCAGCCGCGCCACCTCAAGGCCAACCGCCAGAGCGTGATTCAGGCCCTGCAGCGTGCGGCAATCCTGTCGAACGAGAAATTCCGTGGCGTACGCCTGGTGATGAGCGAAAACACCCTGGGTATCGTCTGCAACAACAACGAGCAGGAAGAAGCCGCCGACGAAATCGAGGTCAGCTACGATGGCGAGCCGCTGGACGTCGGCTTCAACGTGACCTATCTGCTGGATGGCCTGGGCGCGCTCAACAGCGAAGAAATCACCCTCTCGCTGGGCGATGCCAACAGCAGCATGCTGCTGACCAGTGAAGGCGAGCCCGGCTTCAAGTACGTCGTGATGCCGATGAGAATCTAGCTGCGGCGCACACGGGCTCGGACGAACCTCCACACTTAGCAACAACCGATAGGAACACCATGAGCGACAAGCCAGAAAACGTCAACGACGGTTACGATGAAGACAGCATCCAGCAGCTGGAAGGCCTGGAAGCGGTGCGCAAGCGCCCCGGCATGTACATCGGCGATACCTCCGACGGTACCGGCCTGCATCACATGGTGTTCGAAGTGATGGACAACGCAATCGACGAGGCATTGGCCGGCTATTGCGACGACATCAAGGTCATCATCCATCCCGACAACTCCATTTCGGTTTCCGACAACGGACGCGGCATCCCGGTCGGGATCAAATTCGACGACAAACACGAACCCAAGCGCAGCGCAGCCGAAATCGTCATGACGGTGCTGCACGCCGGCGGCAAGTTCAACCAGAACAGCTACAAGGTGTCGGGCGGCCTGCATGGCGTCGGGGTGTCGTGCGTCAATGGCCTGTCGAAATGGCTGAAGCTGGTGGTGCGCCGCGACGGCAAGAAATACATCATGGAATTTAACCGCGGCGAGGTCGTCGACCGAGAAATCGACATCCAGAAAGGGTTCGAAGTTTCACCGATGAAAGTAGTCGGCGATACCCAGAACCGCGGCACTGAAGTGCACTTTCTGGCCGACGAGGAAATCTTCGGCAAGGTCGAGTTCAACTACGACATCCTGGCCAAGCGCATTCGCGAACTGTCCTTCCTCAACAACGGGGTGAAAATCGAACTGATCGATCATCGCGACGGCAAGAGCGAAAACTTTGCGCACTCAGGCGGCGTCAAGGGCTTTGTCGAATACATCAACCGGGTCAAATCGGTGCTGCACCCCAAGGTGTTCAGCGCGATCGGCGAAAAGGACGGCATGACCGTCGAAGTCGCCATGCAGTGGAACGACAGCTATTCCGAAACGGTGCAGTGCTTCACCAACAACATTCCGCAGCGAGACGGCGGCAGCCACCTGACCGGCCTGCGCATGGCGATGACGCGGGTGCTGAACAAATATATCGAGGAAAATGAGCTGGCGAAAAAGGCCAAGGTCGAAACCACCGGTGACGACATGCGCGAAGGCTTGACCTGCGTGCTTTCGGTCAAGGTTCCCGACCCGAAATTCTCGTCGCAGACCAAGGACAAGCTGGTATCCAGCGAAGTGCAGCCGGTGGTGCAGGAAATCGTCGGCCAGAAGCTCGCCGAATTCCTGCTGGAAAACCCCAGCGACGCCAAGCTTTTGTGCGGCAAGATCATCGATGCCGCGCGCGCGCGCGACGCCGCGCGCAAGGCGCGCGAAATCACGCGCCGCAAGGGGGTCATGGACGGTCTGGGCTTGCCTGGCAAGCTGGCCGACTGCCAGGAAAAAGACCCCTCGCTGTGCGAAATCTACCTGGTCGAGGGCGATTCCGCCGGCGGCTCCGCCAAGCAGGGACGCGACCGCAAGTTCCAGGCGATTCTGCCGCTCAAGGGCAAGATCCTCAACGTCGAGCGCGCGCGCTTCGACAAAGTCATCGGCAGCCAGGAGATCGCCACCCTGATCACCGCGCTCGGCACCAGCATCGGCAAGGATGACTACAACCCGGACAAGCTGCGCTACCACCGCATCATCATCATGACCGACGCCGACGTCGACGGCGCGCACATTCGCACCCTGCTCTTGACCTTCTTCTACCGCCAGATGCCTGAGCTGGTCGAGCGAGGCCACATCTACATCGCCCAGCCGCCGCTCTACAAAGTCAAGCATGGCCGTTCCGAGCGTTACATCAAGGATGAGCACGCGCTCAAGGAACACCTGATGGCTGAGGCAATGAAGGATGCCGAGCTGACCCCGATGGACGGCGCCATGCCGATTTCAGGCGAAGCGCTGGAGACGCTGGCGCGCGAATACTTCCTCGCCGAAGCCGTATGCGAACGTCTGGCACGCCTGCTGCCAGACGACGTCCTGCAGACGCTGATGCGCATCCCGCGTTTGAGTCTGGCCGACAGCGGCGCGGCCATGCTGAGCGAAGCGAGTCTGGGTGCGGCGCTGGATGCGAAAAAGTTCGAGGTTGCCGCCGAGTTCATCAGCGAAACCGACAGCTATCGCCTGCGCATCACCCGCCATTCGCATGGCAACGCTTACGTTAACTTCCTCGAAGCGGATCTGCTCGAATCCGGCGACTACAACCAGCTCGTCAAGGTTGGCGACCTGCTGCGCGACCTGGTTGGCCTGGGCGCACGCGCCAAGCGCGGCGAAAAGGAATTCCCGGTGCAGAGTTTCCGCGAGGCCATGGACTGGTTCCTGGCCGAGGTCAAGCGCGGCATGAGCATCCAGCGCTACAAGGGCCTGGGCGAGATGAACCCCGCGCAGCTGTGGGAAACCACCATGGATCCCAAGGTGCGCCGACTGATGAAAGTGCAGATCGATGACGTGATTTCGGCCGATCAGATTTTCACCACCCTGATGGGGGACGAAGTCGAACCGCGCCGCAATTTCATCGAAACCAACGCACTTGGGGTGCGCAACCTGGATGTGTAAGCAGTAGTTGTAAGTAAACGGAAATTAAGTAAACGGAAATAGTGTGGCGGCGGGCCGAAAGTTGGCTTGCCGCCTTGTGGTTTCAATGGGGCCTTGCGGAATAAACCTTCCGGAGATGCTGTCCGCAGCGCTATTGTTGCGGGGCCAGGTCTTTCTTGCCTTGCCTTGCCTTGCCTTGGCCCATGGCCGCGCGAGCGAGAGTTCGCTCGAGTCCCGCGATCTGTTCCTCAAAGACGGCGTAAATGTCTTCCATCGGCATCTTGACGCCGATACTCTCGAATCCCTCGTCTTCAGGGTCGAGGGGAATCACCCCGGTCATCACCGCCTTGTGCCGCTCAATGTCGCGACGCTCGATGGGGGCCAGTTTCTTCACGAAGCCAAAGGCCTGATCAAGCGTGTAGCCATGGTCTTGGATCAGCGCCATCAGATCGAACAGATCTCTAGATCGCGCGCGGTCCGCCAATAGCAGCGCCTTCATGGCAAAAATGCCTTCTATGCCAAGAACGTCAAAACCTATTCCGGAATGCGCTCGCGGAGCGGCGGCGAGCCAGTCCAATTGCTCTTGTGTCGCGCTGCCTCCAGCGCCTCGCGCGAAAAAAGTCATTTTCGCGCCGTCCACGACATAATCGCGGGCGTAGTCGAGCAGCCGCTTCCCCGTGATCAGCCGCTCGAAAAGCGAGCGCGTCTTATCCGGGAGGAAGCGGGCGTCAAGCGGCAAGATCGTCATCGTCCTCCTCGGCAAGCGCCGCCTCAATGTTCTTCAGCTGACGGGCGAGAATCTTCCGCTCGATCTCTCCTTCGGCGCTTTTCGCCAATACCGATCGAACCCGATCCAGGCCGTAATGGGCGCACAGCGCCGCAACATCCTCAAAGCGCAGCGAAGCCCCGGCTTTCGCGATCAGGGCGTCATCCGGGATATCCGGATTGGGCCAGTCGTAAGGCGCCGAGAGCCCCAGCCGCTCGCTTTTTCTCGTTTTTGGAGCCAAGCCCTCCCTCCTCGCCGGCCTCTCCTCAGCCGGCGAGGCCGGCGAGGATAGGGCCGCCGCCAATTGCCGGAATGGCTCGTTGAAAGGGCTTTGCGGATTGGCCTGGAACATGCGCAAATTGCCGACGCGCTTTTCGATCAGGGCCCCGGCAGCCAAAAAAGCGTCCAGTTCGCGCGCGAGCGCTGTCGGCCCAATCGATCCTTCGCGAGCGATTTGCCGAAGATGCTTTGGCTCTCCATCCTGGCGAAATAGAGAGGAAAGCACGGCCACCCGGGCCTTCCCGAAAAGGGCTCCGGATGGCGATCTAGTGTTTGTCGCGGCAAGTCTCATGATCTGTCACGGCCGAACATGTATCAATAATGAATACATATGTATTTTATTGAAACACGAAAGTCAAGGAGCTGCTGCCCTGGACCGCGATGGGCTGCTACAGATCTCTAGGTTTTCAACAGATTAAGTAAACGGCTAGGGCCGCGGCCCCATTTTTTTGGCGATTCCCGGCCCGACGCCCGGCCGCGCGCCGTCACGCACCCGCGAAAAGCCGCGGCGAGCGCAACCAGCAGCAGTGCGAATGCAGGCCCGGGCCCGCTGTCGCGCGCCGACACACCCTAGATCGCCGAAGACTATACGCTTGTGAATCGGAATGGTTCTCATTTATTATTAAGCCATGAGAACACCGCCCGCCTCCCCTCGCCAGCCGAACGCGCCGGCACCAGCCGCCCGGATGGCGCTCATGATCGACGCCCAGCGGCTGTTCGGGCAATCGTGCGTCGTGGTCATCGAATACCGCGGTGAGCGCTATCAGTTGCGCCAGACCCGGAACGGCAGGCTGATTCTCACCAAATAAATCCCAACCCAGCCAGCCAGGGGCTTTTCCGCCCGGTAGCCAGCAAAACGGAACGACCACAGGAAAAGTTCGCATGAAATTCAAGAAGACCGTACTCTCGCTTGCCCTCGCGCTGCCAGGCTGTATGGCGCTGGCAGCCCAAAACGATGCCCCCCCGCGGGCCGAATTGACCCAACTGGCACAACGGCTGGAACAACTGGAAAAGTCCAACAGCCAGCTTAGAACCCGACTGGCCGAGATCGAACAGGAAGAACAGGACGAGGCCATGGCCTCGCGCCTGGAGGACCTGGAAATCGAGCTGATGTCACTGCGAAGACAGGCCCGCGCGATCGAGACGGTGGAGGGGATCTCGGCCGGCGCGGCAATGACGATGGTGGCGCAGAACGCGCTGGCGGGCGAGACCGCCGAATCGGACAGCCAGCTCAACTACCGGGCCGATGTCTCCGTCGCGCTGCCGGGTGGCGAGATCGGCAGGGCTGAAGGCCGTCTGTTCGCCCAGTTCCGACTCGGGCAAGGCGACGGCCTGGCCCTGACCGGCCCGGGGTTCAGTAGCACCCCCAACAGCACGGCCTTCCAGTTGACCGAAGGGGATAACGCTGCTGCGATACTCGCGCAGGCCTGGTATCAGCTGGACGTGCCGCTGAACGGAACGCGTGAAGATGCCAGCCAGCACCTGGAGATCAACTTCGGCAAGATCGATCCCTTCGTGTTCTTCGACCAGAACACGATCGCCGATGACGAGTCGAGCCGCTTCCTCAACAATGCCTTCGTGCACAATCCCCTGCTGGATTCCGGTGGCGCCGCGGGCGTGGATCAATATGGTTTCTCGCCGGGTGCACGCCTTGCCTGGCATGTCGACGGCGCGGCCGGCGACTGGTGGCGCGTTTCGCTGGGCGCCTTCGGGGCTGGCGAAGGTGCCTCGTTCAAGGACAGCTTCGACCAGCCCTTCGTGATTGCGCAACTGGAGGCCGGGCACCAGTATTTCGATGGTCTGGCGGGCAATGCTCGCGTCTACGCCTGGACCAACGGCAATGCCACGCCGTACGCCAACGCAGCAGATTCCGGGACCGAGCGGCAATCCGGCTGGGGCCTGAGCGTAGACCAGCAGGCTACGGAAGCGCTCACATTGTTCGCCCGCTATGGCCACGCGCCCCGGGGCAACGTACGCTTCGATCAGGCCGCCACGGCGGGAATGGAGCTGAGCGGCGCCATGTGGGGTCGGGAGAAGGATCGCCTGGGCCTTGCCGCCGGCTGGCTGAGTGCGAGCAAGGACTTCGAGGCGCATGCCCTGACACTCGATGCCGATGGCGCCGAAGGCCCCGATTTTGGCTATGCGGCGAGCGGAGCCGAGCGCCTGGCCGAGCTCTACTACGCCTGGCAAGCCAACGATCACCTCGAACTGGCGCCGGACGCGCAATGGATTTCCCGGCCCGGCGCCGACGGCGCGGCCGAGGACATCGTGATCGTGGGTCTGCGCGCGACCATGGAATTCTGAGTCTTGTGCGATTGGACAACATGCTGAAAAAGATGATGGTGGGCAGCGCGCTGGCAGCCGCGCTGATGCTTCCCGTACTGGCCGACAAGCGAAACGACAAGCAGCCGGACAGCCAGGCGAACGCGAAGGCGCAGCTGGGCCAGGCCCTGTTCTTCGACCCCAGCCTCTCCTCCCCCGCGGGCCAGTCATGCGCCACCTGCCACGCCACAAACGCGGCCTTCACCGACCCCGACCGCGGCCTGCCGGTGTCGAAGGGGGTCCTGGCCGGCCGTGTCGGCAAGCGCAACGCACCGACCCCCATGTACGCTGCCTTCAGCCCGGATTTTCATTTCGACGCGAAAGAAGGCCTGTATGTCGGCGGCCAGTTTCTCGACGGACGCGCCGCAACGCTCGAGGAGCAGGCCAAGGGGCCGTTCCTGAATCCACTGGAAATGGCCAATCCGGACAAGCGCAGCGTGGTGGAGAAGGTCCGCCGCACGGCTTACAGCCATGATTTCGAGGCGGTGTTCGGCAAGGGCGCGCTCGACGACACCGACGCGGCCTACGAACGCATCGCCGAGGCGCTGGCGGCGTTCGAGCGCACCTCCCAGTTCAGCCCATTCAGTTCCAGGTACGACGCCTGGCTCGCCGGCAAGGCCAGGTTGTCGAAGCAGGAAATGCGCGGCCTGCGGCTGTTCGAGGCCGAGGACAAGGGCAACTGCGCGGCGTGCCACACCAGCAAGCCAGGCCCCAAGGGCGAGCCGCCGCTGTTCACCGACTTCACCTACGACAACCTCGGGGTGCCGCGCAATCCCGACAATCCCTTCTACAAGCTGCCGGCCCGGCTCAATCCGGCTGGCTCGCAATGGGTCGACCGCGGCCTCGGCGCCGTCGTCGGCAAGCGCGCCGAGGACGGCAAGTTCAAGGTGCCGACCCTGCGCAACATCGAACTGACCGCCCCGTACATGCACAACGGCTACTTCAAGACCCTGCGCGGGACGGTGGTGTTCTACAACGACCGCGACAGGAAGCCGCTGTGCAGCAAGAACCTGGTCACCGAGGAAGCCGCGCTGAAGCAGCAGTGCTGGCCGGCGCCGGAGGTGATCACCAACGTCAACCACGACGAGCTGGGCGACCTCGGGCTGACGGAGCGCGAGATCGACGACATCGTCGCCTTCATGAAAACGCTGACCGACGGCTGGAGGAACAAGCCGGATTCACCAGGGCTCTGAAGGGCTACCCGCTGCGCGCCCCGAAAAAAACCCGACGGCGCGGCGCGAGTGGCGTGAGTCGTCGACGGGCGGTATTACGCCCGTTCGTACACCACGAAATCGGATGCGCTCGGCGCGCTCCAGCAGCGTCGTCAGGCGAGCGAGGGCGGACGGCGATTCCGTCGCGGCCGTGGCTCGCTTTGCGGCGGATCTCGCGCAGGACGATTCCCAGGATCGTGCGTTGCCGTTTGACGGTGCGCCGCAGCCGCTTGAACTGTTTGGCATGGGCATATCACCAAAGCCAGGAATGGATTGCAGCGTGCGCGCTAACGCGGAGTTGGCGGCTGTGGCCTTGATGCCGCGATCCAGCGCCTTGATATCCATCCCTAACGCCTGAATGCGGCGTGCATCCCGCAAGACCATTTCACTGACGATATCGACATCCGGCGCAAAGCGAGCCGTGCGCTGCCAGGTTTGAATCTGCTGGGCATAACTTTTGCCCGATGGGCTGATTCGCCAGCACGGCTGGATGCTCTATAACATCAATAACCTAATAACCTGAAGCTGGCGAATCAGCCCATCGAGCGGTCGCGCCCAGCCATGGTAGCTTTCATGGTAGCTTTCCATGGCGATGCTCACCGGCAACGGGTGGCGCGCTTCGAGGGCTGCAATGCGGTGAAAGAACCGGTTAAAGCCAGCGGCGTGATGATCAACATCGAATTCATCGATGAGTGTGCCATCGGGTAAGCCGACGGCCACGCGGTGGCGCACACCGCCAACATCAATGCCGATACGAAGGGTGTTTGGGTTCATCGGTGACGCCTGCGTAGAAACAGCAGCAAGGAAAGATCATCCTGACACCTCGTCTGCATTCAGAGCCACGATCACGTGGTGATTGGCACCATCCCGGCAGGCGTTATGGATGATGCGGGTGACGAGGGCGGCATTTCAGAGTCGGGCGATGTTTGTTGCCAAACCACGGACCCCATGAGCCACACCCCCGTCAGCCAGAAATGCTACGCTTCCAACCGACGGGCGTCATCCACAAATTCGATGGTAGACCCATTTTTCCTCGCACCAATAAAAAAAACGGGCTCCCGAAGGAGCCCGTTTCAGCTTCGTCATTCAGACCGGGCGAACCCGGCGTTGAATTAGAAGCTGTGGATCATGCCGATCGAAAAGACGGAGTTGTCGCCGCTAGTGTCGCCGGAAACGATCTGGTCGGTGGCGCCGGCGCCACTGCCGAGGACGACGTCTTCGGACTTAGCGTACAGCGCGTAGACCGAGGAGCGCTTGGACAGGTTGTAGTCGACGCCGATGGTCCACTGGTTGGGCTCAATAGTATCGTCGTTGTCGTATTCGCCTTCCATGTAGTTGGCCTTCAGCACGATGGCGCCCATGGTGTACGCGCCGCCGACCATCCATGCGTCGTAGTCGCCAACACCGGCGTCAGCGGGGGTGTCATCTTCCAGGCGGTCGTACTGGCCGACGACCTTGAAGTTGCCGAAGGTGTAGCCGGCGGCACCACGGATGTGCGCGCCAAGCTGGTTGTTCTCATGGAAGTCGCCGTCGCCGTAGCCCAGGCCCAGGAACAGGGGGCCGTTGGCGTAGGTGGCGTTCAGGTTGTAGGCGCCGTTGTCGCTCTGGTCGCCGCTGTCCAGCTTTTTCTTATTAATGCTGTCAACGATGGCGACCCCGTCCTCGTTGATTTGAGTACCTTCGTTCTTCAGGTCGGTGCTATAGGCGGCAGCGATGGCGAACCCGCTCATGTTGGGGGTCATGTAGGCTACCACGTTCTTGGCGCGGGTGTCGGAACCGCCGCCCAGCACGTTGCGCGAGTCAGCCATGGTGTCGCCGAACAGGTCAACCTGGCGGCCGACCAGCTTCAGCGGGGTGTCGTGGGTGCCGATCAGCGCGGTACCGAAGCTACCGCTGAGGCCGATGAAGCTGTTGCGGCCGGCAAAGTCATTGCCGCCTTCGTCCAGGTTCACGGCGGACTCGATCTGCCAGATGGCCTTCAGGCCGCCGCCGAGGTCTTCAGCGCCCTTGAAGCCGATGCGGCTGGCGTTGGAGGAGAACTGCAAGTCGCTGGTGCCGCGGAAGGTATTGCCGGTGAGGGGGTCGGTGTATCCATCAATGGACTCGTCGAACAAGGACACGGACATGTGCAGCTTGCCGTAGACGTCAACGTTGGAGGTGGCGGCAAAAGCGGGGGCAGCGAAGGCGGAAACGATCGCTGCTGCAAGAATCTTTTTCATCATCTCTAAATCTCCTTGGATTGGAATAAGGATTGGAATAAAGCGGTTCAAACTTCAAACTCTGCTGAACTGTCCTGCACGAAGATGTGCTTGGGGGACGCGGTTGATTATCCAGACCCGGGCCGGGCCGGCAAGCAAAGCTGTTGTTTTTTTCGTCTCGCGGCGACAAAAGTGTTGTTTTGTTGCACACGCGCAACAGCTTCAGTTACGCAACGCCATGAATTCGGAGGGCGTGATGACGGGGACCAGGCTTTGTTTGAAATCGCGCGGATTGCGGGTGACGAGGTATGGATATAGGGTCGGACACGATTTCTTCAGCCCAGCCCCGCTCAAAACACCTCATCAAATGATGCTATATTCAAGCATCACCCCAGAACGGAACAAGCCAAACGGAACAAGCCATGCGCACCACCATCAACCTTGACGACGCCCTGTTGGAACGGGCGCAGGCGCTGTCCGGCGTGCAAGAGCGCTCCGCTTTGCTGCGCGAGGCACTGACCGCACTCATTCAGCGCGAAAGTGCGCGACGGCTGGCACGGCTGGGCGGCAGCGAACCCGAATTAAAGTCTATCCCGCGACGTCGTAGCGCCAGCGTGTCGTGATTCTGCTGGATACGTCGGTCTGGATCGACCATCTACGGCAAGGCGATGCGCGGGTGGTCCCGGTCCTGCAATCCGGCCTGGTGCTCACCCATCCCTTCGTGATTGGCGAGCTGGCGTGCGGGCAGCTTAAATCGCGTGCCGAGATTCTGGGCCTGCTGGCTGCCTTGGCGCAGGCAAAGGTGGCGCAAGAGCAGGAAGTGTTGCTCTTTATCGAACGCCACGGCCTGATGGGGCAGGGCATCGGCTATATCGACGCGCACTTGCTGGCTGCAACGGCTCTGACCGAAGGCGCCCGACTCTGGACGCGTGACAAGCGCCTCGACACGCTCGCGCACAGGCTGGAATTGGCTTACAAGCCACGGTTTCCTACGCGTAAACTGAGTGGCCCAGAGCTGCCTATGCCCCGCCCACAGGAATGAACTCCTCCACGGTCAAAACCTACCTGCCCTGGGTCGTGGCCGTGGCGCTGTTCATGGAGCAGCTGGACACCACCATCGTCAACACAGCGGTGCCGGCCATGGCGGAGAGCCTGCAGGTGGCGCCGCTGAGCCTGAAAGCGGTGGTGACGAGCTATATCCTGAGCCTGGCGGTGTGCATTCCGGTCAGCGGCTGGATGGCGGATCGCTATGGCACGCGCCGCGTGTTCAGCATCGCGGTCGCGATCTTCACCCTGGCGTCGATCCTGTGCGGGCTGGCGCAGAACGCGCCGATGCTGGTGGCGGGGCGGGTTCTGCAGGGCGTGGGCGCGGCGATGATGATGCCGGTGGGGCGGCTGGCGATTATCCGTACTTTTCCCAAAGCGGAGCTCCTGCGGGCGATGAACTTCGTCATCATCCCGGCGCTGATCGGCCCGCTGCTCGGGCCCACCGTCGGCGGCCTGATCGTGCACTGGTTCTCGTGGCACTACATCTTCTTCATCAACGTGCCGGTGGGGCTGATGGCGCTATGGCTGGCGCACCGCTACATGCCGGATTACCGGGGCGATGCGCGGCGCCCGCTGGATGCCGTCGGCCTGGTGCTGTTTGGCAGCGGCGCGGCGCTGCTGTCCTGGCTGCTGGAAATCTTCGGCGAGCATCAGCTCGACGCGAGCTCGGGTGCGCTTCTGCTGGCGCTCAGCCTCGGCCTGCTGGCCGCGTATTTCTGGCATGCCAGCCACACGCTCCATCCGTTGCTGCGCCTGGCGCTGTTTCGGGTGCGCACGTTTCGCATCTCGGTGGTGGGCGGCTTCGTCACGCGGCTGGGGGTGGGCGGGCTGCCGTTCCTGCTGCCGCTGCTCTACCAGCTCGGCCTCGGCATGCCCGCCTGGCAGTCGGGGCTGCTGATGGTGCCGGTGGCGGCGGCGGCCATGGGCATGAAATTCATGGCGTCACGGGTACTGGCGCGCTTCGGTTACCGGCGCGTCCTGATCGTGAACACGGTGATGATCGGGGCAGTCGTCTGCCTTTATTCGCTGGTGGGCGCGGCCACGCCGATCAGCATGATCGCGCTGCTGGGGCTGGCCATGGGTTTTTTCAATTCGCTGCAATACACCAGCATGAACTCGATGGCCTTTGCCGACATCGAGTCGCCCGATTCGAGCATGGCCAGCACCCTCTCCAGTTCGCTGCAGCAGATGTCGATGAGCTTCGGGCTGGCCTGCGGTTCGCTGATCGCCGGCTGGTACCTGGGCGATCTGCCGCAGAGCGACCGCGCGGCGGTGACCACCGCGCTGCACTACGCCTTTCTGACGCTGGGTGGGCTGACGATGCTGTCATCGCTGTCGTTCTGGTTGCTGCGCCCCGGGGACGGGGAAAGCGTCA
>JBAQND010000080.1:0-18249 GCA_049303455.1 Thiobacillus sp. | reverse complement strand
ACGCCCTTGTCCACCGGCCATCTGGCCCTGGACTTCGATGGCTTCACGCTCGACAACAGCGGTACCGCCAAGGAAGGCGTGGGCCGCACCTACATGGGCTTCGACGGCTACGCACCGATCGCCGGCTGCCTGGCGGCGGTATCCACGCCAGTTTCGGCGGCTCGGTTTCGTTCCAATGTCGTTCGAGTTGGCATGCTCAAATCAAGTCCCAGGCCCAGGTCCAGGCCCGCTCAAAATGTCATTCCCGTTGGCGATGGCAGGGTGCGGCAGGGTGCGGGGCAATGTGGTGGTGGTTGTTTCAACTTGGCCCAACATTGTTTTCTTGTGAGTGTGGTGGAGAGGAGGACTACCGCATTCATCACCTAACCACATGTTAAACAATAACAATATCTAACTACCGATTATGAGTTGCCCCCAGTGTTGCCCCCAGAATATCGCCTCTGGCCTGGCTTTTAACTTACCGGGGCTTCCATGGGTAGCAGCGCATGCTCATGAAGCTTGAATTATCTCATTAATAGAAGCCATTCCAACAGGTGCCGACTCAGCTTCCGCGGGATGAGGGAAGGCTGGGCTCCCCGGCGTCCAAAACTCAACCGACTCCGGGTGTTCTTCGTAGAAATCAACATCTGTAGTTACGCTGATTTGTGGTGCACCCGGCTGAGTCCAAAAGACGTCTTTAGAGCTTACCCGACGCGCTTCAACGCCAGCGGGAAGCAGCTTCGGGCGATCGAGCAACCGCCCAAGCTCTTCCAGTCCGTAGGGCACGGGCGGTCTCGGTGGCATTTCAAGTGCGGCGTCGATGGCGTCGTCAATATCGAATGAATCAACCGGTGGTGCGCTCGCCTCCTGCTGCAAGCGCGATACGAGATTGGCCCGTGCCTGCTGCTGCTCGGCGGGAGCTGCTAGTGCCACTTCGGCAATCAGCGCCGGCATGGAAGACAAAATAGGCTGAAGCCGACCCACCACCGCCGTGAATAGCTGGATACGCGTGCGCAAAGCGCGGTAAACATCGGTTTCCACTGTGTCTTCGTACATCAGGTTGACGATGGCGATACGGGGAAACAGTTGCCCAAGTCGATCGACACGGCCGATGCGCTGCTCAATCCTCATCGGATTCCAAGGGGAATCGAAATTCAACAGCGCACCGCAGAATTGAAAGTTCAGGCCTTCCGCAGCCGCATCGGTACACACCAAAATCTGAGCTTCTTGCTTCCGAAAACGGCGTTTAGTCTCCTCGCGCGACAAGGTTTTCCAAGTGCCATCCGGCTGCAGCCACTCCCCCCCCCGGCCCGAGTAGCAAAGAATCGAGAATCCCTCGGTTTTTAGGTAGTCGCGTAAATAATCCAGCGTGTCGGTGTATTGAGTAAACACAATCGCTTGGGGATAGGCGGGCAACAGGGAATTGTCCATGGCGTGATAGCCGCCCCGCTGCAACTCACGAAGTACCTCCCCCAAGCGTTTGGCTTTGGTATCTACGGGCAGTTTGCGAACCTGGGCCAGTAAGGCCTCGATGTCACCTTGCTCCTCAAGCTGTAAGGCCACCTGCTTTTGCGCGGAGACGACTTCATCGTCAGCTTGGTCGCCGGCGTCGTCCTCATCGTCTTCGGCGTCCTCCGTTGTGCGCAATTCGTCAAAAGGTAGGATGGCCCTGCCGCTCACGATGGCAAGCCGCTCTTCAAGGGTCTGGCGAAGTGCATAGAAGCTGGATGCCAACCGCTTGCGGTAGATGGTCATCACAAAGCCCACGGCGCTGCGTTTCTCCGGTGACGCGTTGTTGTAGGTGGACGAGATATAGTTTTCGAGCGCCTGGTAGGCATCGGCCTCAGCGGGAGCCATGTCGAGAAACTCATCCACCACCTCGCGTGAGGCGATGGGTGTGGAGATCATGCCCCGGCGATAATATTCTCGCAGCAGGTCACGCGTGTGGCGCGAAACCAGTCCGGCCACAGGCGTATGCGCCCGCATGATGGCCACCGCATTTCGTCGCTCCTCAGCGCTGAGTTGTCGGCGAGGGGTTTCGGCTAGGTCGCGGAGTGCTCGCAGCACCTTTTGTGCCTTCAGCTTGCTTTTGCCGGTGGTTCGACGAATGGCCGCATCCAGGTTGGTAGGGCCGAAAGATGCTTCGGCCGCGCGGAACAGACGCGCCAGGTACTCGAAGTCTTCATGTGAGGGATTGGGATTACCTGAGCGACGGAAAAACTCCAGGAAAGCTACCCGCCCCCAGTCTGGCGGCATGGCTAGCAGCGACAAAAGGTCCCACACCTCCACGGGGTGTACCTGCATTGGCGTCGCCGTCAGCAGTAACAGAGCCTGGGTGCGCTCCTTCAGTTTCTGCATTAATTGCAGCAGCAGGTTCGGCGGACCTTCCTTGGTGGCGCCAGGACTCTTGCGCCGGGCGTGGTGCGCTTCATCCAGCACCACCAAGTCCCAAGACTCGGCGGCATCGATCAGCTCGGTTTGTCGGTCCCGACGGCGCATCAGGTGGCTGGAGGCAATCACGAACGGCGCTTGGTGCCACACGTCCCTGGCCACCTCTCTCTCCGTGTGCCCGCGCATCAGCGGCGAGGGATACCACTTGAGTGACTTGCCGTCGTAGATGGGCCAGTTTAGGTTGAACTTCTCGCGCAACTCGATCTGCCACTGCGTTAGCACGGCCTTGGGGGCCAGAATCAAGATGCGCTTAGCTCGGCCGGACAGCCAGGCATAGCGCAGCAGAAGGCCGGCCTCGATGGTCTTGCCCAGGCCCACTTCGTCAGCAATCAGAAGGCGGGGTGGCCATTGGTCCAACATGCGCTGGAACGCTCGAGCTTGGTGCGGCCAGGGTGTCACGGCGCTGGTGGCCTCGGCAATCCATTCGCCACCGGGCAAAGTAGGCGCCGTCCATATCGTGTTCCACACCTGCTTACGACGTTCATCGACGCCTTGGCCATGAATGGCCAAGGCCGGGGGTTTCTTGTCAGCGTCAGAGTCCAATGGAGGGGCGCCATCCCCCCGAGCCCGCTTGAGCCGCTCCGGCTCATCGTCATCCTTGGGCAGGAAGCGCAATACGTCGTCACGAATGGCTGTGGGCACATCCAGCACCCGCGCTCGCCGGGCTCGGTCGGACCACAGCTGGGCGAAACTGCGTTCTTCCGCATCCACATGCTTGGCGCCACCGTCCCAATCACAGAAGACGTGAAAGCTCTCCCAGTTGAACTGCCAGCCGTAGGCGGTTTCGTTCACGCTACCAGCAAATGCCAGCCGATTGCCGGTTTTATCTTCGATGATCCCTGCTTTTTCATGGAAGATAGCGTTAGTGGTCACCGGATTGCGATTCTCGTCACATGGCACGGCCACCTTGATTTCCAGATAACCCCGGGCCACCATCCATGCCAGCAGTTCCAGCGCTTCCATCTCTCTGACCGAGTTGCCCGCCAGCGGCATTTTCAGGAGTTTTCCTTCCACCGTGTCCCGCAATGACTGGCCGCGCTCAATGGCCTCCACCTCCCCTTGAGCCAGAGTGCAGCCTACGACCATGCGCATACGGCCGGCGTTCAATACAAGCCCTTCGATTCCACGGGCTGCAATAGCGAGAGCCGTAGCGGTGAAGTAGCCGGTGGTTCGGTCGTAGCGTTGGGCGCAGGAAAGCGCGGGCAAATAGAATTGGCTTACCAACGAACCAGCGTCGTGGTCGTATTTGCTCTGCCAGTCGAAGTCGGTTAGCAGGCTCATCAGGCTACGCCGATTACTCTGCCTCGGCGCGTGGTGCAGCCCAGCACAATCTTCGCTTCAGGCCATTACCAATTTTGTGGTCGTAGACACCTTCCCGCTGGAGGCGGCCGACTACGATGCCGGAAGCAATACCAATCTCGGCCGCAAACGCCTCTGCTAGGGCGAGCGTTGGCCTGCCCGCGCGCATGAGTTCTTTGAGTTTTGCTGGAGGGATCAAAAAATCTGCGGCGTACCGGTTGGCTTCATGTTCCTTTTCGTTATCCATGCCATTACCCTCGATGAATATATCTTTCTTCCCATGCAGTAATACGTGCCCAGCCTCGTGGAAGAAGGTGAACCAAAGTTGATCATCGGACTTGTAACGAAGGGAAACTTGAATCAAGGCTTTGTCAGCCGAAAGCCAACGGGTGGCGCCAGATACGCCAGTCTTTGGTAGCTCGGGCACGAAGGCCACAGCCACACCGGCGGTAGCACACAATTCGATCAGTCGTGGCTGAAAAATTTCGAGGGGTTGCCGGGTTAATTCGCGAATCTCATGCAAAACAGCTTGGAATCGCGCTTTGTCATAAGGAGCGCAGCGAATGCGCTGAGCCTCCAACTCGCCCTTACGTAACCAAGCGGAGACCGCTTCTGGATGCGCCTCAAATTTCTTGCATTGCCGATAGGCCACTTGGTGGCCATCCCACATAGCTTGCCATTGCGCAACAGCGTTCACGCCAAAGAAGCGCAAGACAGCATCGAGTTGGGACACGGGGTCTGGAAGACGCGGCAGCCAGTCCATCTTGGCCATGGCTGCCACCGGCACCCGCTTGAGCCAGTCCAGCCCAGCGGCTTGTAAGCGGTCACGCTCTTGCTCGCGGGCACGGGATTCCTGATACAGGCTTTCCAAGTTTTGCCAGAAGTGGGCAGGGCGGCCGAGCACACGCTCGAACTTTAGCGCCGTTTCCGCCGTAACCGACGCCTTGGCGTTGACAATCTCGTTGATGGTTTTTGGCGTTAGCCCTGTACGTATCGCCAGGTCCCGCTGGGACATGCCGAACGATTCCAGGTATTCACCAAGAATTTCCCCTGGCGGGATACTGTAATCGGGCTGGAAGCTGGTAGTACTAATCATGGGTATCCTCCACGCCAAGTATTTTGATGGCCGTGACCTGGTGCCAATCCAACCCACCTTCCACCCGCTTGGGATGCGGGTCGTGGTCGGGGGTGAATATCAGACGATATGGATGATCCAGGTCCATGCTTAATTGTCCGGCACGATCCCCTGTCAGTTCATGGCAGCGTTCCGGGCCGCTAAAAGGGGGCCAGAAATCGCCCAAGTTGTTCGCGGCGCGCAATGCCTGCATCCGCCGCTGGATTAACCGTGCTCTGCGTTCGCCGTGGAGCATCTGGAGACTGCGGCCTTCTTGAAAGGCCTTCTCCAGCTTCCTGGCAACGAATGAAATTTCCATTCAGACTATTATGTTAACGTATTAGGTTAATCTTTTCTAGGTAATTTCAGCATCTTGCCACATCTTCAGCTGCTGGGGCTCGGCTATCTTCTCGGAGAGCGCCAGGCGGCGCAGGTTTTCCAGCACGTCGAAGTCGGCACCGGCACCCTGGGCGGCGTCTGGTAAGTCCAAGCCACTCCAGCTCTTACCGACCGGCAGAACCTCAAGCACAGCTTCCAGTGCGACCAGGAAGCCCGGCTCTCCGGCCAGTTGGTACTTGGCCAGCAATTCATTGGCCGATTCCAACGATGCCGCGCGTGCCGCCTTAGCCAAGTGGTGCAGAGCATCCATCATTGAGTCGCGCCCGTCCGGCAGCCCCAAAGAGCCCTTAGCGGCGCGGGTGACGCTGTCCCAAAGCACCAGGTCGGAGCCTTTCTTCTCGGCCAGCTTGCCCACCACGTCGCGGTCGATGTCGATGCCACAGACCTTGGCAAGGCGGTTGGCTTCATCGTAGGGGAAGATCGGGGCCTCGAAGGCATCCCAGGCCAGCACGAACCAGCTGGTTAGGTTGTCTAGCTCCACGTTGCGTCGCACGTGGGTGAGCTGATGCAGACGCCAGTCTTTCACTTCCCGGCGGGCCACGTCGAGGGCGTCTTCCGGGGTGACGGCGTAGGGATCGTACTCTTCCTGGAACAGCTCGCTCTGGCGTTTCTTGCGGCGCACCAGCTCCACGTCCTGGCGGGGTGTGCCGCGCTTGAGCGGCCAGGCTTGCGAGAAGGCCTCTAGCGCTGGCCCGAAGCAGGACAGATACAAGTCCACGCCGCGAATGCCGCCCTCCTGAAACTGGGCAATACGGCTGCGCACGGCCTGGCGCACCGTGGGCTCCACGTCCTCCCAGTAACGCACCTCGGCCCCCGCGTCGGCACGCGGGCGGCAGACCAGAAACACGGTGGAGTTGGCCGCCGACTTATCCTTGATGTGCAGTGAGCCTTCTGCTTCAGTGTTGATCGGCCAAGAAGCGGTAATGGCAAAATTGGCCTCCATCAAGCCCTTGGTCAAGGCATCCCAGGCGCCGGTAGCTTTGTGGGTGAACATCAGAGTCATGATGCCATCCGGTTTCAACACCCGGCGCATCTCCATAAAAATAGCCGCCATGCGCTGCTGGTAGTCGCGCCCAGCCAGCGCCTTCGCGCCTTTCTCGCCCTTGAACTTGGCCGGGTTGGCCACCGCCTCATTCTCTTTGTCGGTTAGCAAGCGGCGGAAAAGATCAGGGTAGACGTAGCCAGCGGTACGCTTGAGCCAGACGTAGAAAAAATCCGATAGATCCGCGTACATCACATTGTCGTAATAGGGTGGGTCCATTACGACCGCGTCAATGCTGCCGTCAGCAATGTGGTCTAGGCTGTCGCCGGATTTGCAGGTTAGCGTGACGGGGGGCGGGGCGAATGCCTGCTGGGTGTGGTCAAAATTAAAATCTGCTTGGGGAATGACGCTAGCTTGCGAATCCGGGCGGACCAGTTCCACCAACTCGCCAATGCACTTTGAAGTCTGCTCGATGGCCCAGTCGTAGCCCAGGCCGACGATGAGCGGGGCCATTTCGGCATGGGACCAAGCGAAGGAAAAATCATGACGGTTGAAGGTATTGGCGACTACCTCACGTGTTGGCATCCAGACTGACATTCGCGAGTTGTAGTTGAGCATCTTGTCCAGGGCGAGTGACAAATAGGCAAATGCCGCGTCGGTTTGCTCACACCACCGCCCAGCAGCTTTCTCCTCATTAAGAAGCTGGCGGAACACCTCCACCGCCGTGCCATGACCGAGCAACTGGCGAGGCGAGAACATATCGCGCCAAAGGGGCATGCCGTATTGAAGTTCTAGGCCGATCGTCGTTGATGCCCTCCGGTACTTTTTCGGTTGGCACAATATCCAGCGCCTCCCATTCCGGCAGCTTCTCCGCCAGAGTTGCGGCGATCCGCTCAGAGACATCGTCCTCAGGACGGGGGGCGCGGTAGCCGCGCTTCCATTTATCTTTGCCACGCTTGCCAGACTTGGTCCGGGTCTCAATCCGGCGCTTGAACGCCACTGCATATAACTGCTCCCCCATGCGGCCGGCCTTAGCCTCGGCCTTGATATGGTCGCCGGAAATCAGCCGCCCACAGTCGTCGAAAGGGCAGGTGGCATCACCACCCGAAACAGTACCTGCGGACTGGTCCTTGGCCTTGGCGACGAGAGCGAAACTGACGTGGCGCGTGACATCTCCTGGCCCGGTGCCCTTGTATGGATCAAACCGCACCCCGGTACCGTCCGGTGCCAGGCGCCAGTTGGGTGAGAGGGGCACCAGGCCTTCGCAGTGGGGGCAGCGGATGGTGCGAGCCCAGAGGTAACCCAGAACCTGTGCTTCTTCTGGTTCTGGGGGAAAAAATTCCGCAAATCTGGGTTCGGCCAGGTCGATAAAGCGCTTGCACAGTCGGTTGAACTCGGGGACCAATAGTGCCCCATGTGCCAGAGGAAGCTCGTATGTGGCTTTCTGCACAAGCATCGCAACAGGGTTCAAATCGTTTGCCAAGGTCGGCAAACCCAGGCGCAAAGACTCGAAGGGAATGCTGCCTCCGCCCGCCGTTGGGTCGAGCACTTTCGGATTGCTTATGCCCAGGTTTGCAAGTGCTGATTGAAGCCAGACCTGTTCATCATTACTGGGAAGATATTTATACGCACGTGTATAGCCGTATGGGTTCAATCCGAGGTCTTCCCCAGTCTTGCGGGCGCGATCGATGCGTTTGCGAGTAGCAACCGGATCCCCATGGATTCCCAACATGTGCAGGAATTTGTCGTGATCTGCATCCTCCGGCAGCAGCGCGGCGAGGATGGCGGCCCGCGAGGCCACCAGCGGCCGGCGTGCCCACCAGACGTGCAGGTAGTAAGTGGGTGGCAGAGCGGTCATGGAGCGGCGCTCACGCACGCTCTCTTCCCCCAGGGCGGCTATCGGCAGCCAGGTTTCAATCAAACGGCGAGTCATGGGGTCTTCTTCTTTTTGGTTACGAGGGGCGAGGCCTCGCCGGTATATTCGTAGCGTGCGCCCCGGCCGTAGCCGGTGAGGCGAACGGATTCGGTTTCCAGCTCGTGGATGAGGCGATTAACCTGCTGACGGTCGTAGGCGGTCACCTCCCGCACCTCGGCATTGGTAAGCCCCGGCTCGCCCCGCTTGGCGCGTTGCTTGAGCATGTTTAGCACGCGGGTCTTGGCAACGTCCCAGTCAATGCGCTGGTCACGCTCGGCGTGGCCCAGTCCTTCCAGCCGGCGGTGCAGGGCCGGCTTCATGCGCCACCAGGTGCCGCGACCGCTGCCGCCGCGCTCCAGGTAGTCGAAGTACTGCGCCATTTCGTCGAGGATATCGCGCATCTCGGCGTCTCGGCGCTGGCAAAGCTCGGCGGCAGTGGTGGTGTCAATTTCCGCGTGGGCCAGCAAGTAGCGCAGCACCAGCAGGTGGTCCACGTCGAGGGCTCGGCCGGTCTTGCCTTCCTCGGCTATAAATTCGCGGAAGGGCTGCGCCGTTTCCTGGCGCTTGAAGACCACGCGCACGGCGCTTTCTTCATCGATGATATGGGGCGGTTCCTTGCCCTCGATGAGCATTGCCTCGAACATGCGCCCGATGCCCAGATTGCTGCGGTTGACCAGGCGCAGCTTGGACAGCGCTTGCACCAGCAGCGGATTTCGCGCCAGGGGCGGGTGGTGCAGGATGTTGGCCGGAGTGATGCCGCCCACCAGTCCGCCTGGGTTGGTGATTTCCAGGCGGCGGGAATATTGTTTAACCAGTACCGGGCTGGCAAGGCGTAGGTCCAGGTGGGACAGCGCATTGAGCAGTGCTTCGCGCAGCGCCACAGTGGGATAGGCGCGGAACTCAAAGTGATAGAGGCCGTGCTCGACGGTGCTGATGGGGTTGTCGGCGTTGATGCGTGCCTCCAACGCAGCCAGGGCCAGGGGCAACGCCAGCTCCCGGGTCTCGCGCCCGTCCGCCCGGTCCAGGTAGGCGGTGGCGGTTTTCATGCGCTCGTGCGTCCAGGCGTAATTGGGGAGATAGCGGGCGATGGCTTCAGTGTTGCCCGCGATCAGCACCGCAGCACGGGTGAACCTGCCGTCACGCAATACGCCTAACGCGCCGAGTAGGTCCAGATCGGTCTTGCGCAGCATATCCGCTGGAGCTTGTTCTTGCCGGGCTAGGTCGCGCAGGCGCTCCATGGCAGCGGCGGAGATTAGGGTGACCGGGTCTTCGTTGACCACCACCGCCGTGAAGTCGGTGTCACCGCGCTCCACCATCAGGCGGTCACGTAGGTCGCCAGTGAGCGGCACGCAGTCTTTGCCCTTGCGCACGGTGCCACCACCGGCAGTGTTGGTGTAAGGCGGCAGGCCGCCATGCACCTGCATCACCAACAACCGGCCGGAGCCTTCGGGCACGGTCAGCTCTTGTATCTCCGGAGTGAGCTTGGGAGCGGTGCGCTCGTAAATGTCCCTTTTGAGTTGATGCAGGTCAGTGTCAGGCGGCACGCCGAGAATGGCCTGTGCGCGTCCCACCACGCGGTCGCGCACGCCCAGTACCACCGTTCCGCCGCCTCCGTTGGCCATGCAGACGGCGCTGTCCACCGCCTGTTTGATGGCTTGCCTACTGTCGGCGGGCCATTCTTTGAAATCGAGGTCTTGCGCTTCAAGCGCATCAGCGATTTCCGTACCCAGTCGATCCAGCAGCAAGCGAACTTCTGTGAGTTCCCGCATCGTTGAGGCTCAGGCCTTGGGTTCGATCAGCAGGAAGCGCAATGCCATCAATACGCGCCGAGGATATTTACGGTGCATGGCCATGCCCAGCCAGTAGCCCGCTTCTTCCTTGGTCATAGCTTCGATGCCTGAGGCGACTGCAGCCATGTGCTCGCGATTGCGCATGGGTGCCAGGGCGCGGAATAGCAGGCCAAGGTTGATGGCCATCTCTTCGTCAATGGGTACGCGCAGGGCATCAAAAACCGGCAGGTCGGTGAGGCTAATGCGGGCGGCCTTGAGTCGACGCAGCAGGCGGTGCTCCACCAAGGATAAGTTGCGGCCGCGCAGACCGGCGATGTAGGTGGGCTGCTTAATATGGGGCGTGGCGCTGGCCGGGATCTGGTAAATCTCGATTTCGACATCCGACCCGTGCAGGCGGCGGGCACGCAACTCGTAGTGTGGCAGCGCGGAATACACGACGGCCTTGGGTACGCTATGAAGTTTGGTAACGGTGGCCATGAGGGGCTCCTGGATTATTCGGCGACAGTAGCTTGCACATGTGCCGCAGGGGAAACCAGCCTGGTAAGCCGCTGCACCAGACCGTCTGCGGTCGGCCCCGACACAGCAAGCGGCGGATCGAAGTCGAGTCGATAACTTACGCTAGCATCACTTTCTGATGCGGCGCGGAATTGCGGTTCGAGGTAATCCTTCAGGGGCGTGGCGTCGTCCAGGTCACCCTTGAATTCCAGTTCGGCAGTGGAACCGCTAGCAGTCTCGAATGAGGCGGTAAGTTCAACCCACTTGCTAGCGTTGGGTACGGATTTCACCAAGGGCAGCAGCTTTAGGGCGTCTGTTTTATCGAACGGCCGGATAGTCATGCTGGACAAAGCCTTGTTGCCGTTTCGCTGCGCCTTCTCGAACACTTGGGTTAAGGCCGCCTTGAGTACGTCCTCCGCCTGAATTAGATTGGGTGAAGCGGCGAAAGGGGCTGGTGTGGGGCTTGGCGTGGGGTAACTACTGGTCCCGCTCGTGCCGCCCGTACCCGGCGGTGTCCCCGTTCCGCCAGCGCCACCCGATGTGCCAGCCGGCGAAGCGGGTTCCGGGTGAGGCCATATGCCGTGCTCGATGGCGTAACTGATGGTAAAGACAAAGGATTGTTCGTCCACCTTGATTTCCGCATGGGGGTCGCCCTTGCCGCGCAGCAGGTCGCCGGAGCGGTAAATGTAGACGTCCTGGTCAATACCCTGGCGGATGCCCTTGATTAAGACATCGTCGCCTACCAGCATAGGCAGCGAGGGGTCTTGCCGGAATTCGTTGCGTAGCGCGGCGGTGGTGATTTGTCCCTTTTTTAATGGGGTACGGTCGCGCACATAAACCGGGGAATCGGGCTGGTCGGTGGGCAGACGCAGCTTGCTGGCGTTCTGCAACTGGGTGACGACCTGCCTCTGGCCGTCGCCCGGGCGATCGGACGCGGTCTGTATATCGACCACTGTGTGGGCAAGGTCGCAGTTGGCACCTTCCAAACGATTGCGTGAGGGGTAAAAGATGTGCCGGTAGCCCTGCTGGACGGCCAGCGCAAGCCGCTGCTTGGATACCTCAAACTCCTCGTGCAACTTGGCGACTTGGTAGTCAGCCATATCCTGGAGTTTGCCAGGGGCGCGCAGGGAATCCAAAGCCATATTGCGCAATATTTTGGCCTTCATGTTGGGCACGCCTGACGAGTCAGCTATCAAAAACACCAGGTTGTTGCGGTTGTGCCGCCAGTCGCCACTGGCGCCTTTATGCAGAAAAATCTTCTCGGCCAACGGGTCGATGCGAATGGCCTCGGGGACGATCTGCACCGCCTCGTAGTTCAGCATAACCAAGTAGGGTCGACCACTGCCGTCGTCATCGGGGACGTCGTGCGGCCCGGCGGCGAAGGGAATGAGGTTGAGGTTGGGGCCGGCAAAGAGGTCTCGTATGTAGGCGTTAAGACGGGAACGGGCTTCTTCCCGGTCGATGTTCGTCTCTTCGCGGCGGATGATTTGCGTGAGGTTGGCCTCGGCCAGAAAACGTAGCGGGGCTCCCGGCTTGTCGTCCAGATAGGCGGAATCGGCGACGAAACGCTTGCGAGCGTCGTCAATGAAGGCGATGTCCGTGGCTGGACCGAGAATGGCATAGCGCAACTCCTCGGCGTTCAGCCCGCGCAGCGCTTCGTTAAACGCCAAGGTATGCATGAAAGCGCAGCGCGCAACGTAGGAGCCGTAGGTGGGTAAGCCTTTGAAGGGGCCGCCATCAAGTTGCTCGGCTAGGGCCGGGGTCTGGTCCACGGCGGCGATCTCTGCCTTGATAGCCGGTACGTAGATGTCCTGTTTGAGGCGGGTGATGAGTTCCAGCCGAATCGGCTCGAAGCCCAAGTCAATATGATGTGTGTGGATGGCGTAGGCGTCAGCCGGCTGGCTCTGCCACAAACGGGCGACCGTGCGGGCGAGCAAGCGCAACATCCCGCGCACCCGCTGGAAGTTGCCCAGGGTGCCGGTTTTTTGGGTAAGTAGCTTGACCAGCTCGGGATGCAGCGGATAGCCAGCCATGAACTCGTCCACCCGACGATCCTGGGCAGGAGGTGGAGGAAGGCTTTCGCGGTTGGCATCCCACAGCGATTTGTAGGTGGCTACGACCTGACTAGCCTTATCGTGGTCTATCCGGGAGAAAAGCCGACGGCAGACAACTTTGACCGTTTCGTCGTCCTCAGTGGGGTCGATGACCGTGGCTTTGCGTGCGGAGACGCTTTCAGCCTCAGTGAAGAAAGCCGCAACGTCCTGTGTTTCACGGCTATAGGCGTCGGTGGCTTTGCCATCGCGGCCCACTGCAAGGGTAAAGACCAGCGCGACATTGGGCGAGCTTTCTACCGCCTTCATCAACGAGGTCAAGAAGGCGAGCAACTGCTCGCCGGCCCGCTGCGCATTGCGTCCCGACACCTTGCGCAAGTAAGGGGCGATTTCATCAATGAGGATAAGAGCGGGTTCCTGGCCGAGCAGCTCCCGCAGAGTGTCGGCGCCGGGTGCAATGCCTTCCCTGTCGCTTGCCTCGATGAGACGATAACCTGCCTCTCCAGCCAAGGCGTAGGCCAGCTCTCCCCAGGGACTGTAAGCCCGAATAGATTCGCTGAGTTTGCGGCCGTTGGCTGGGTCGGCGTTTTCGCCGTCGAAAGCAGCAATGCGCACGGGTATTTTCGGCCACAGCGAGGCTTCCAGAAATTCGTTTGCTTCAGGGACGCCATCAAGGCCCTGCATGGCATGGGCCAGCGCGATCAGGGTGTGCGTCTTACCGCCGCCAAACTGGGTGTCTAGCCGAAAGATGGACCCGATTTGCTCCGGGCGTCCAAGCACCCGCATGGCCACGAGCTTGAGGATGTTTTTCAGGCCCTTGGTAGGGTACGTGTTCGAGAAAAACAGCTCCGGCCGCGTGTATTCGTCGGGGGCTTCTCCCCGGAGGACCTGGGACAGGTCGGCGGCGAAGTCGCTTTCGCGAAGGGCTCCCTGGAGAACGTCCGGACGCGGCTCACAGAGGGTGAAAAGATTGTCGGCCATGGCGCTCTGCATTGTTAGGAGTGGCGCTAATGTATCAAGAAAATGTATTCGGACACATTTCTTTTTGGCCGAGTTTGGCCGGCGTCAATCGTCCCGCGCCCTTGCCTGTTTGTGCTGGATGCCAAGAGTAAAACGTAAGAGCGCGGACTTCGAACCTGTAGAAATCCAGGTGTATGGCCTGTCAGAAGCCGGTGGTCGCCAGCTCGTAGATTCGGGCATGCCTGCCAAATCGAGTTATATCGCCGTCGGGTGCTCGAAACGATACTTTAGCCGCCACCACTTCCCGCCTGCGGAGGCCAGGTATTTCGTAAGACAACGTGAGACAAAGAAAAGCCCGCAACACTTTGAGTGGTGCGGGCTATGAGTTGTTGTATTTGGTGGAGAGGAGGAGGATCGAACTCCCGACCTCCGCATTGCGAACGCGGCGCTCTCCCAGCTGAGCTACCCCCCCACATAAGAAGTCGAATTATAGCTTTAGCGATGCGACGCGGGAAGTATCGTGCGGCGCGCGGCGAGACGCCTGGGGAGATTGGGCAGCAGACATGCGGCGAGCCAGCCGAGCAGGACGCCGCTGCTGTTGGCCAGCGCGTCGAGCAGGTCGGGCTGGCGCGCGGGGGTGAGGCCTTGCAGCAGCTCGATGGCGGCGCCGAACAGCACCACGGCGATCGCGAGTTTCCAGCGCTGCCGGGTGACGAGCTGCGCCCACCAGAAGGTCAGCACGGCGTAGCCCGCCAGGTGGATGATCTTGTCGGCGTGGCCGCCGCTGGTGTCCAGCGCGGGCGGCATCAGCGAGACCACGAGGGTGAGGGCGATGCCGAGCCAGCCGAGCACCCGCCATGTTTGCTCGATCACGCCCGGCCCGCCATGGGTTGACGCCGCGCCCAGCGCAGCATGACGACGCCGGCGACGATCATCGGCAGGGAGAGCCACTGCCCCATGGAAAGGCCCAGTCCCAAGAGGCCAAGGAAGCTGTCGGGTTCGCGGGCGAATTCGGCGAGGAAGCGGAACGCGCCGTAGCCGATGAGAAAGACGCCGGAGACGGCGCCGACCGGGCGCGGCTTTCTGGCAAACCACCACAGGATGGCGAACAGCAGCAGGCCTTCGCCGGCGAACTGGTAGAGCTGCGAGGGATGGCGCGCGATGCCGTCGCCCGCCTGCGGGAACACCATGCCCCACGGCAGGTCGGTGGCGCGACCCCACAACTCGCCGTTGATGAAGTTGCCGAGCCGCCCGGCGGCCAGGCCCAGCGGCACCAGCGGGGCGATGAAGTCGGTGACGGCGAGCCAGCGCAGCTTGTGGCGGTGCGCGAACAGCGCCATCGCGATGATCACGCCGAGGAATCCGCCGTGGAAGCTCATGCCGCCTTCCCACAGCTTGAAGATGTCGAGCGGGTGGGCGAGATATTCCATCGGCTTGTAGAACAGCACGTAGCCGAGCCGGCCGCCGACGATGGTGCCGAGCACGCCGTAGAACAGCACGTCGTCGAGCATGCTCACGGTCCAGCCGGACCACGGCCGGTGCGCGATGCACCAGCGCCCGAGCAGGATGACCTGCAGAAACGCGAGCAGGTACATGAGGCCGTACCAGTGGATGGCGACGGGGCCGAGCTGCAGGGCGACGGGGTCGAATTGCGGATGAACGAGCATGGGGTCAGGATTCTGGGAGCAGGGTCAAGGGAGGTCAAAGCGCGGGTAAAATGGCTGACTGATTATAGATTGCCTGAGTGACCATCATGCCCGACTACCGTTCCTGGACTACCACCCGCGGCCGCAACATGGCCGGAGCCCGCGCGCTGTGGCGCGCCACCGGCATGAAGGATGGCGACTTCAACAAGCCGATCATCGCGATTGCCAACTCGTTCACCCAGTTCGTGCCGGGCCACGTGCACCTGAAGGACATGGGCCAGCTGGTCGCGCGCGAGATCGAGGCGGCGGGCGGCGTGGCGAAGGAGTTCAACACCATCGCGGTCGACGACGGCATCGCGATGGGGCACGGCGGCATGCTGTATTCGCTGCCCTCGCGCGACCTCATCGCCGACTCGGTCGAGTACATGGTCAACGCGCACTGCGCCGACGCACTGGTGTGCATTTCCAACTGCGACAAGATCACGCCGGGGATGGTGAACGCCGCGCTGCGGCTGAACATCCCGACGGTGTTCGTCTCCGGCGGGCCGATGGAAGCGGGCAAGGTGGTGTGGGAATCCAAGGTCATCAAGCTCGACCTGGTCGATGCCATGGTGTCGGCGGCCGATGCGAGCTTCAGCGACGATAAGGTCGACCAGCTGGAGCGCTCGGCCTGCCCGACCTGCGGTTCGTGCTCGGGCATGTTCACCGCCAACTCGATGAATTGCCTGACCGAGGCGCTCGGCCTGTCCTTGCCCGGGAATGGCTCGCTGCTGGCGACCCACGCCGACCGCAGGAACCTGTTCCTCGCCGCCGGCCGCCTGATCGTGCGGAACGCCCGCCGTTACTACGACGACGGCGACACCAGCGTGCTGCCGCGCGCGATCGCCAGCTTCGACGCGTTCGAGAACGCCATCACGCTCGACATCGCGATGGGCGGCTCGACCAATACCGTGCTGCATCTGCTCGCCGCGGCGCACGAGGCCGGCGTCGATTTCACCATGGCCGACATCGACCGCATGAGCCGCCGCGTGCCGCATCTGGCGAAGGTGGCGCCGTCGATCCAGACCTACCACATGGAAGACGTGCACCGCGCCGGCGGCGTGATGGCGATCCTCGGCGAGCTCGATCGCGGCGGGCTGATCCACCGCGACGTGCCGACCGTGCTGACGAAGACGCTGGGCGAGCAGATCGACACCTACGACATCCGCCGCACCACCGACAAGGATGTGAAGGACTACTTTCGCGCCGCACCCGGCGGCGTGCCGACGCAGACCGCGTTCTCGCAGGACCGGCGCTTTGCCACGCTGGACGACGACCGCGTCAACGGCTGCATCCACGACATCGAGCACGCCTATTCGAAGGACGGCGGGCTGGCGGTGCTGTACGGCAACCTCGCCGAGGACGGCTGCATCGTCAAGACCGCCGGCGTCGATGAACACATCCTCAAATTCTCGGGACCTGCGCGCGTGTTCGAATCGCAGGACGCCGCGGTCGAGGCCATCCTCGGCGACAAGATCGCCGCCGGCGACGTGGTGGTGATCCGCTACGAAGGCCCGCGCGGCGGTCCCGGCATGCAGGAAATGCTGTACCCGACCAGCTACATCAAATCAAAGGGCCTGGGCAAGGCCTGCGCGCTGGTCACCGACGGCCGCTTCTCCGGCGGCACCTCGGGTTTGAGCATCGGCCACGCCTCGCCGGAAGCGGCCGAAGGCGGCACCATCGGCCTGGTCGAGGAAGGCGACACGATCGAGATCGACATCCCCAGGCGCAGCATCAACGTTGCAGTGAGCGACGCCGAACTCGAACGCCGCCGCGCGGCGATGGACGCCAAGGGCGCGCAGGCGTGGAAGCCGGTCAACCGTGCGCGCGCGGTGTCGGCCGCGCTGCGCGCCTACGCCGCGATGACGACCTCGGCCGCGTTCGGCGCGGTGCGCGACGTCAGCCAGGTCGAACACCCGACCGAGGCGCAGGCGCACGCCGACCCGCTGGCGCGCTTCGCCATCCCCGGCGAGCTGGCCTTTCGTACCGGCGCCGGCGGCCTGACCTATGTCGACATCGACAACCACGGCGGCCGTGCGACGATCTGTCTGCAGGGCGCCCACGTGGTGAGCTTCCGCCCCAAGTCGCAGCAGGAACCGGTGGTGTGGGTGTCCGACGCCGCCGCCTTCGCGCCGGGCAAGTCCATCCGCGGCGGCGCGCCGGTATGCTGGCCGTGGTTCGGCGCGCACGCCGCCGAGACGAGCTACCCCGCGCACGGTTTCGCGCGCACCGTGGCCTGGGAAGTCACCGGCACGCGCCGCCGCAACGACGCCAAAACCGAGATCACGCTGCAACTGGTCGACACCCCGCAGACCCGCGCGCAGTGGCCGCATCCCACGCGGCTGGCGCTGACCGTGGCGGTGGGCGACAAGCTCGAGATGCAGCTGGCCACCACCAACCTGGGCGATGCCCCGATCCAGGTCGGCGAGGCGCTGCACACCTACCTGCACGTCAGCGACATCGGCGCGGTCAAGGTCACGGGCCTTGAAGGCAGCAGCTACCACGACAAGGTCGGCGAGACCGCGCGCAGGAAGCAGCGCGACGCGATCGCCTTCAAGGGCGAGGTCGACCGCGTCTACGTCGACACGCCGGCCGACTGCGTGATCGTAGACCCCGGCTTCAAGCGCCGCATCCGCATCGCCAAGACCGGCTCGCTGTCGACCATCGTGTGGACGCCGTGGATCGGCAAAGCCGAGAAAATGGGCGATATGGGCAAAGGAAAATCCGGCGCCGGCTGGCGCGAAATGGTCTGCGTCGAATCGGCCAACGCGATGGACAACGTCGTCACCGTGGCGCCGGGGGAGACGCACACGCTGGCGGTGACCTACAGCGTGGAAGCGTTGTAGTCGGAAGGGAGAACAGGCATGCGCGTGATTCTGGTGGCCAATCCCAAGGGCGGCAGCGGCAAGACGACGCTGTCGACCAACCTCGCCGGCTATCTGGCCTCGACGGGCGAACGCGTGGCGATGCTGGATCTGGACCGGCAGAAATCTGCTACCCACTGGCTGGCGATGCGCGACATGGTGCTGCCGGACATCGAGTTGCTGCGTGAAGGGCAGAAGGACGACAGCGACTGGCTGGTGATCGATTCACCCGCGGGGCTGCACGGTAAGAATCTCGAGCGCGCGC
>JBAQND010000079.1:0-1874 GCA_049303455.1 Thiobacillus sp. | reverse complement strand
ATCTCGATCAGGGTGAAGCCCGACTGGCGTCGCGGGAAATTGGGGTGATGCATGGCGGAGCGCTCCGTTAGGTTATGCCTGACCGCCAACATGCAAAATACGTTCCAGACTTGATCGATGCTTAACGTATTGATCAGAATAGCGACAGATGGACATTCCGCGCCTGAAGGGACGCCGGTTTGACGAAAATACGACGGCCATGCCGGATTTCCGTCGCCCCTGTGAACGGACAGCCGCGTTCGCGGACTCCATTTCCCCGCTGAAATGCCGATAGCTGTGGCATGCTGTATTCACCCCGTACCCCCAACGATCCCGTATATGACCGAACACACCCAGACGGCGTCGCCGCTTGCCTGGCTGACGTCGCTGGCCACCCGCTTCACGCGGGTCACGCCCGGGCGCTGGCTGGCCCTGATGCTGCTGGCCCTGCACGTGGCCGTGGTGCTCGATGCCGAGGCGGCGGTGACGCGCGCATTCCTGCTGGCGCATTACGGGCTGTTTCTGCTGTGGCAGCCGCTGGTGCGCAGCGAGGCGCGCATCGAACCGCGCCTCGCGCTGCCGGTGTTCGCCATGGCGGCGCTGCTGGTGCTGGCGGACAGCACCTGGGTGATGGCGCTGTGGCTGGCGATTCTGACCGGGTTGGTGGGCGCGGTGGCAACCTCGCAGACCGAACGCGGGCCGCGGCTGGCCTACCTGATCGCGCTGGCCTATCTGCTTTCCCTGCTGCTGGCCTGGGTGCTGCCGCGGAGCCTGGGGGACGCCTCGCTTCCCGAGGGACTGCAGGCCGCGGTGCGCTATGGCCTGCCGCTGTTGCCGCTGGCGATCCTGTTTTTGCCCGCGACCCGCCAGCGCGGCGGATCGTCCACCCTCGACTTCATCTATGGCCTGATGCTGTCGCTGCTCGTCATGGTGGTGGCGCTGGGGGCGTTTGCCGTGGTGGCGGTGGCCAGGGTGAGCTACGCCTGGGCGCTGGTGCAGACCCTGCTGGGGATGGCGGTGCTGCTGCTGGCGCTGTCGTTGCTGTGGAATCCGCGCGCAGGGTTTGCCGGGCTGGGGCAGATCACTTCGCGTTATCTGCTGTCGGTGGGGCTGCCGTTCGAGGGCTGGGCGCAGCGGCTGGCGACGCTGGCCGAGCGCGAGCGCGACCCCGAGTCCTTCGTGCGCGAAGCGCTCGCCGACCTGCACGAGCTGACCTGGATCCGTGGCGGCCGCTGGCGGGCGGCGCGCGGCGAAGGGACGTTCGGCGAGCCTGCTGAACATGCGTTCGTCCATGCCTTTCATGGTCTGACCCTGACCTGGCAGTCGCCGCGCCCGCTGACCCCCGCGCTGGCGCTGCATGTGCGGCTGCTGTCGCAACTGCTGGGCTATTTCTACGCCGCCAAGGTGCGCGAGCAGACCCTGCGCGAGCAGGCCTACAGCCAGGCCATCCACGACACCGGCGCGCGCCTGACCCACGACGTGAAGAACATCCTGCAGTCGATGAAGACCCTGATCGCCGCCGCCGACACCTCCACCCCGGAAGACGGCGAGCGCCTGCAGGCGCTGATGAAGCGCCAGCTGCCGCAGTTGGCGGCGCGCCTGTCGCAGACCGTCGACAAGCTCAAGCAGCCGGCCGAAATGAATGTCGTCCAGATTCCCGCGCAGGCCTGGTGGACGGCGCTGCAGATGCGCTACGAACACGACGACGTGCGGTTCTTCGCCGAAGCGCTCGACGACACGCGCCTGCCGCAGGACCTGTTCGACAGCGTGGCCGACAACCTGCTGACCAATGCGCTGCGCAAGCGTCAGCGCGAGCCGGGCCTTGCGGTGGAGGTGCGGTTGGCGCTGCATCCGCTGGTGAGCCTCGCCGTGACCGACAGCGGCGCGCCGGCGCC
>JBAQND010000078.1:0-7182 GCA_049303455.1 Thiobacillus sp. | reverse complement strand
CTAGTGTCGTGAATCTTAAATATCGAAACATAAAACGGCGTCTTTTTCCGCATGGCGGCGTTGCTCGTCGTTGCCATAGAGCCAGCCATGTCGCCTCCTCGCGCCTTGCCCCGCGAAAAAATCCATCCGTTTTATCTTGTCCCGCTATTTATGATTCACGACACTAGGTTGACGCCAATGGGTCCGTTTCAGCCGGGTCGCCGTCTCCCAATTGGAATGGGCTCAAGTTAAGACGGGAGACACCGATTCAGCAGGTATCCGTTCCGGGTGTGCAATCACGATCAATGGGTCACGCCGGACTGTCATGGAGAGAACATGCCGCAGCAACCTAAAAGCATGGCAGTCTGGCTCGCCTTTTTGGGGCAGGCTGAAATTCCTGTGTTGAAGCAGACGGCGCGCGAGCTTGAACGCCTGAGCGCCGATGAGTCACATCTGGATGCCCGCAGCATTGCCAATGTCGTCACCGACGATCCGCTGATGACGGTCAAGCTGCTGCGCTACATGCAGACGCACAAGCATCGCAACCAGAAATATGAGCTGGTCGATGTGAAGGAGGCGCTGCTCATGATGGGCCTGGATGCCTACTTCCGCGAGGTGCCGGCGGCGCCGATTTCAGAAGACATGCTGCAGGGTCATATGGGGGCACTGGTGCATCTGCTGCATACGGTTCGGCGTGCGCAGCGTTCGGCGCATTACGCATACGACTGGGCACTGCGCCTGCACGATCTGCACGCGGAAGAGGTGCACGTGTCGGCACTGCTCTACCATGTCGCCGAAATGCTGATGTGGTGTTTCAACCCCGGACAGATGCTCGAAATCCAGAAGCGGCAGGCGGCCGATGCCACGCTGCGCAGCGCGGATGTGCAGAAAGAGGTGCTGGGGTTTACCGGCATGGATTTTCAGCGCCAGCTGACGATCGAATGGAAACTCCCCGAATTGCTGCTGAACCTGATGGATCCGGCACAGGCGAATACGAGCCGGGTGCGCAATGTGAAGCTGGCGGCCAATCTGGCACGGCATTCCGCCCAGGGCTGGGACAACGACGCGCTGCCGGATGATTGCCGCGAAATTGCCGCATTGCTGCGGATGGAGCCGGACAAAGTGGCGGCAATGGTCAAGTCGGTCCCCGCTGTCGTCCAACGCTGAGCGGGTCGGCCGCCGCCCCGCGCCGCAAGGATTAAGCTGGCTTCGGGATCACGCTTTCTTCCAGCTTGCGGGCGAGTTGCGAAATGGCCGCGCCGGCAGGGCAGCCGGGCGTGGCCTGCATCAGCAACTGGCGCCGCATGATGGCCTGGCGCACCTCGGGGTCGACGGGAATGTCGCCCATGTGGACCAGGCGGATGGGGTGGTCAGTGACGACGAAGCGGTCGAGCACCTGTTGCAGCTGATTGGTGATGGCCAGGCCAGAACCGGGACGAGCGGCCTGGTTGACGATGACGCGCACGGTCCGCCGCTGTTGCTGCCCCACCAGCACCTTGATGGTGGCATAGGCATCGGTGAGCGAGGTCGGCTCGGGCGTGGCGACCATCAGGACTTCGGACGCCAGCGAGACGGCGAACAGGACGACGTCGGAAATCCCGGCGCCGGTATCCAGCAGGACCACATCGTAATGCGGCACCAGGCTGCTGATGATGCGCAGGAATTCGTCACGCACTTCGGGCGTCAGACGCGAGTATTCGACCATGCCGGAACCGGCCAGCAGCACGGAAAACCCCCCGGGCGCCTGAAGAATCGCGTCTTCCAGCTTGGCCTTGCCGGCGAACACGTCATGCAGTGTGATCTTGGGGTACAGGTTGAGCACCACGTCGAGATTGGCGAGGCCAAGATCGGCGTCGAGCACCAGCACCTTGTGGCCGCGTTTGGCCAGCGCGGCCGCGAGGTTGGCGGACACAAAGGTTTTGCCGACGCCCCCCTTGCCACTGGTGACAGCGAGCACTTTGCCATGGGGCCTCAGGGGAAGCTTGGCCGTGCTCGGGTGCTCGGCGGTGGGGGTCAGTACATCGTTCATGCGTTCACTCGATCCGTGGCGTTGCCCTGGCTGTCGGGAGGGGCGTCGCCCGAAAGATTCCTGATCATGGTCGCCTCATCCGTGGCGATGTGGGCAAACAACAGCCCTTTTTCTTCTGCGCTGACCGAAAGTTCCTGTGGCTGATCCAGGCATACCTGGTTGCGGCCGCTGGTTTTGGCGCGGTAGAGTTGCTGGTCGGCGCGCTCGATCCACAAATCGGCGGTGGAGCGCACCCATTCCGGCGCATAGGCACCGCCCATGCTGATCGTGACCTGGACGTTGGTCTGGGCTGCGACGGGGATCGAGAGCGAAGCAACGGTTTGACGAATCCGCTCGGCTACCGCGCGCCCGAAAAGGGGCCGGCAGTGGGGCTGGATGACCGCAAATTCTTCGCCGCCGTAGCGGACGACAGTGTCCATGGGGCGCACGCAGTCCGCCAGACAGTTGGCGATCGCCTGCAGAACCTGGTCGCCGGCCAAGTGGCCATGGGTGTCGTTGATAGCCTTGAAGTGGTCGATGTCCAGCAGCAGCAGCAGCACCGATTCGCCGGAACGTGCGACGGTTTCGATCGCGCGTTCGAGCGTCGAGCGCAGATGCCGGCGGTTGCCCAGCCCGGTCAACGGGTCCTTGAGCGAGATTTCGCACAGGCCGTCGATCACACGCTGCAAATAGCCGGTAGGCGATTCCCCGGCTTCCTGCTGGCTATCTTTCGCGTCGTGTTGCAACAGGGCGCGCGCGTCGTCGAGCTGCAGCGCTTGCAGGTCGATCTGGGAGGAAGGGGTGAGCAGGGCCAAAGGGGGTTTGAAAACCTGGCGTTGAAGTTGGGCACACGGCCCGAAGGGGAGATGCAACCGTCTCCTTGCCAAGTATGTGGGTATTTACGCCGTAGATCAAGCGCTGGCGGGCCGATCGCGGCCACGCCTTGGGCAATCAGAACGCGAAATCGATACGGCCGTCTGGGGTTACAAGCGCGCCATGCAAATTACGCTGTCATGGGCGTGTCGCTGGGCGAGCGCTGGCGCTGCATGCCAGACGTGTCCACCACTCGCCCATCTTGAACATCGCCGCGTGCCCGGCTAAGCCACACTGCCAAAGCTGGGATCGGTAGCAATGTACGGCGCCTTCAGCCCGGCCAGGCGGCAGCTCTGGGCAATGGGTCCACCTGGAAACAACGTATACAAATACTTGATTCCGCCTTTGGGGTGGAAGTGCTCATCCAGGGCATCGTGCAATTCGCGCAGGTTGATGACGGCTGCGTCTTCGTGGTGAGCATAATAGTTTTGCAGGGCACGTATCGTTTCCCAGTGATCTTCTGCAAGTTCAAGCCCTTCCTGGCGCGCGATGGCTGCCGCGTCATCCCGTGTCCAGTTGAGGGGGGCATGAGGAAAATCGGGGTCCGCCGCTGGCTCCTGTATGAGTTTGTTGATGTCGGCTGAAACGTGCTCCATGGCGATCTCCTTCAAAAGCATTGCAAGAATGCTTCTAGGATAGGCCAGCTTCTTCCGGATTCAAGGATCGGCTGGCCGCTCCGGCCGCTTCAGCGCATGGACGTGCAGCCGTTGTCATTGCCGCCTGGATTGCGGGAAGCGCGTTCAGCATCGGCAATCCAAGACCGTGGCCTGTCTGGCCACGGTCTTGCTTCATGCTCAGGAGGGGCAGCCGCCCCGGGCTGCTTAGCGCCGACTGCCGCCTGACCGCGGGGTGGTGGTGTCCAGATAGCGGTTCACCGTGTCGGCCCCGGCCCCCCTGGCGCACGAAGTCGGCAAACTCGCTTCCGCTGAGGCCGTCCTCGATGCGGGTGTTGTGGATGTCATTCGGCATATTGGCCCAACCGGCGCCATTGGGGCTGTTGTGATGGCCAGCGCGGATGCCGAGAAAAGGGCGGTCATGGAACCGAGAATCAGGACGTGTGCGACTTGTTTCATGCGTAACGCCTGTTCAGAAGATTTGGATATCCGACATGCAGCTGATTGCATGCGGTAAGTGCATGCTAGAAAGGGCGTGTGGCTGGGCTGTGTCGCGGCAGTTCCAGATCGTGACAGTCTGTGACTGGCTCGCCCATGAGCCGACTATGCTGGAAGCGTTCGTGATTCAGTCAGGAGGTGCCGGCATGACGAAGCGTGCGTATCCACTGTCCAAAGTCTATGGCCTGCTGGAGCCGGGGCCGGTGGTGCTGGTCACCACCGCGCGCAAGGGCCAGGCCAACATCATGACCCTGTCGTGGCACACCATGATGGAATTCGAGCCGCCGCTGGTCGGCTGCGTGATGAGCGGCCGCAATGCCTCGTTCGACACGCTGAGGTCGACCCGGGAATGCGTGATCAATATCCCGACGCAGGAACTGTCGAAACAGGTGGTGGGCATCGGCAATTGCTCCGGCCGCACGGTAGACAAGTTCGCCCAATACGGCCTCACGCCGGTTGCCGCCGCAGAGGTGAAGCCGCCGCTGATTGCGGAATGCTATGCCAGCCTCGAATGCCGGGTGGCCGACACCCGGCTGGTCAACCGCTACAACTTCTTCATCCTCGAAGTGGTGAAGGCATGGGTCGACACCGCGATCAGGCAGCCGCAGACCTTGCACCATCGCGGCAACGGCGTCTTCGCCGTGGCGGGCGAAACGGTCAGGCGGCGCTCCGCGGCCAAATAGCCGGCCGAATCTATCCGCGCGTGCGGATTCGGCGCCAAGCTCAGGGATAATCCGGCCGCATGAATGCAGTTCCCTACTGGCGTCTGTCCGGTTTCTATTTTTTCTACTTCGCCTTCGTCGGCGCGATGTCGCCGTTCTGGGGGCTGTATCTGCAGTCGCTGGCGTTCAACGCGTTCCAGATCGGGGTGCTGATGTCGCTGCTGCAGGTGATGCGGATTTTCGCGCCCAATATCTGGGGGCATATTGCCGACCGCACCGGCCGCCGCACGGCGATCGTGCAGATCGCGGCGATCGGCAGCGTGCTGGTGTTCGCCGGGGTGTTCGTCGGTGATAGTTTCTGGTGGCTGTTCGCGGTGATGGCGGCGTTGAGCTTTTTCTGGAGCGCGTCGCTGCCGCTGGTCGAGGCGATGACCCTGTCGCATCTGGGCGAGCGCACCATCGACTACGGCCGCATCCGCCTGTGGGGGTCGGTCGGCTTCATCCTGATGGTGGTGGGGCTGGGCTATGCCTTCGATCAGGTGTCGATCCGCTGGCTGCCGTGGGCGGTGCTGGCTGTGATGCTGGGCATCGTCGCGTTCGCGCGGGTGATCCCCGAGGCCGAGATTCTGCCGCACGCCAGCGACAACATCCCGGTCTGGGAGGTGCTGAAGCGGCCCGAGGTGGCGTCGCTGCTGGCCGCCTGCATGCTGATGGCGGTAACGCACGGGCCGTATTACACCTTCTATTCGATCTATCTGGTCGACCACGGCTACGACAAGTCGACCGTGGGGTGGCTGTGGGCGCTCGGGGTGATCTGCGAAATCGGGATTTTCCTGATGATTCCGCGCATTTTTGCGCGGGTGACGCCGCGCCAGCTCATTCTGGCCAGCTTCGCGCTGGCGGTGCTGCGCTTTTTGCTGATCGCCTGGGGGGTGGAATCGGCCTGGCTGGTGTGGGGCGCGCAGACCCTGCACGCCTTCACCTTCGGCACCTATCACGCGGCCGCGGTGGCGCTGATCCACCAGCATTTTCGCGGGCGCCACCAGGCACGCGGACAGGCGCTCTACACCAGCCTGTCCTACGGCGTCGGCGGCACCATCGGCGGCCTGGCGAGCGGTTTGACCTGGGACACGCTGGGTTCGGCGTGGACCTTTACCCTGGCGGCGGTGAGCGCGGGCCTGGCGTGGGCGGTCTATGCCCTGTGGGGGAATACAAAATCCGTGCCCGCAGCCGGCAAGCTATGAAATAATCAGCGTTTTACGCGCTGTCTCGCCTTATTCAGAATGCCAGGACTCACCTTATTCCAGAAATTGTGGGACGCCCACGTGGTCCACGTCGAGGCCGACGGCACCACGCTGCTCTACATCGACCGCCATCTGGTGCACGAAGTCACCAGTCCGCAGGCGTTCGAAGGGTTGAAGCTGGCCCATCGCACCCCGCGCCGGGTCGATGCGGCGATTGCCGTGCCCGACCACAACGTGCCGACCACCGACCGTTCGCAGGGCATCGCCGACCCGATCTCGCGCCTACAGGTCGAAACGCTTGACGCCAACTGCGCCGAGTTCGGCATCACCGAATTCAAAATGGACGACATCCGCCAGGGCATCGTCCACGTCATCGGCCCCGAAGAGGGGCTGACCCTGCCCGGCATGACCGTGGTGTGCGGCGATTCGCATACTTCGACGCATGGTGCTTTTGGGGCATTGGCGTTCGGCATCGGCACCTCCGAGGTCGAGCACGTGCTGGCCACGCAATGCCTGTGGCAGAAGCCGTCGAAGACCATGCTGGTCAAGGTCGAAGGCCGGCTTGGACAGGGCGTGACGGCGAAGGACATCGCGCTTGCGATCATCGGCGAGATCGGCACCGCCGGCGGCACTGGCTACGCGCTGGAGTTCGGCGGCTCGGCGATTCGCGCACTGACCATGGAAGGCCGCATGACGCTATGCAACATGGCGATCGAGGCCGGTGCGCGCGCCGGCATGGTGGCGGTCGACCAGACCGCCATCGACTACGTCAAGGGCCGTCCCTATTCGCCCAAGGGCGCAGCATGGGACCAGGCGGTGGCGTGGTGGAACACCCTGCATTCGGATGCCGACGCTCAATTCGACCGCGTGGTCGAGCTTGACGCCGCGAAGATCGAGCCGCAGGTCACCTGGGGCACCTCGCCCGAGATGGTGACCACCATCGGTGGCCGCGTGCCCGACCCGGCCGACGCGCCGAGCGACGTCAAGCGCCACGACTGGACGCGCGCGCTGGAATACATGGGTTTGCGTGCGGGCATGCCGATCGCCGAAATTCTGGTGGACAAGGTGTTCATCGGCTCGTGCACCAATTCCCGGATCGAGGATCTGCGCGAGGCCGCCGCCGTGGCGCGTGGCCGCAAGGTCGCGCCCAACGTCAAGCTGGCGATGGTGGTGCCGGGTTCCGGTCTGGTCAAGCAGCAGGCCGAGGCCGAAGGCCTGGACAGGATCTTCGTCGAGGCCGGCTTCGAATGGCGCGAGCCGGGCTGCTCGATGTGCCTGGCGATGAACGCCGACCGGCTGGAGCC
>JBAQND010000077.1:0-5745 GCA_049303455.1 Thiobacillus sp. | reverse complement strand
GGCCGATGATGTCGGCCTTGTGCTCGCGCGCGGCGTCGAGAATCTTCTGCGCCGGCACCATCACCCCGAGGTCGACGATGTCGTAGCCGTTGCAGCCCAGCACCACGCCGACGATGTTCTTGCCGATATCGTGGACATCGCCCTTGACCGTGGCCATGACGATCTTGCCCGCGCTCTGCGCGTCGCCGGCCTGCTTGTCGGCCTCGATGAAGGGCAGCAGGTGCGCCACCGCCTGCTTCATCACGCGGGCGGACTTCACCACCTGCGGCAGGAACATCTTGCCGGCGCCGAACAGGTCGCCGACCACGTTCATGCCGGCCATTAGCGGCCCTTCGATCACGTGCAGCGGGCGCACGGATTCGAGGCGCGCGGCCTCGGTGTCCTCGACGATGTACTGGGTGATGCCGCGCACCAGCGCATGGGAGAGGCGCTCGTTCACCGGCAGGCTGCGCCAGGCCAGGTCCTCGACCTGTTCCTTCGCCCCGCCCTTGACGTTCTCGGCAAAGGTCACCAGCCGCTCGGTCGAATCGGCGCGGCGGTTTAGCAGCACGTCCTCGACGCGCGCCTTCAGCTCGGGGTCGAGGGCCTCGTAGACGCCGAGCTGGCCCGCGTTGACAATGCCCATGTCCATCCCGGCCTGGATCGCGTGATAGAGGAAGGCGGTGTGGATCGCCTCGCGCACCGCGTCGTTGCCGCGGAACGAGAAGCTCACGTTCGACACCCCGCCCGAGATGTGCGCGTGCGGCAGATTCTGGCGGATCCAGCGGGTGGCCTCGATGAAGTCCACCGCGTAGTTGGCGTGCTCGTCGATGCCGGTGGCGACCGCGAAGATGTTGGGGTCGAAGATGATGTCCTCGGCCGGGAAGCCCACGGTCTCGGTCAGGAGCTTGTAGGCGCGCGCGCAGATCTCGGTCTTGCGCGCATAGGTGTCGGCCTGGCCGGTTTCGTCGAAGGCCATCACGATCACCGCCGCGCCGTAGCGCCGGCACAGCTTGGCGCGCTCGATGAACTCGGCCTCGCCTTCCTTCATCGAGATCGAGTTGACGACGCCCTTGCCCTGGATGCACTTCAGGCCGGCCTCGATCACGCTCCATTTCGACGAGTCGATCATGATCGGCACCCGCGCGATGTCGGGCTCGGACGCGATCAGGAGCAGAAAGCGCACCATCGCCGCCTCGGCGTCGAGCATGCCCTCGTCCATGTTGATGTCGATCACCTGCGCGCCGTTTTCCACCTGCTGGCGCGCCACCGACAGCGCGTCGTCGTAGCGGCCCTCGAGGATCATCCGGGCGAAGGCCTTCGAGCCGGTGACGTTGGTGCGCTCGCCGACGTTGACGAAGAGGCTGTCCTTGCCGACGTTGAACGGCTCGAGGCCGGACAGGCGCATCGCCGGTTCCAGCACCGGCGGCACGCGCGGGGCGACGCCCTCGACCGCCTTGGCGATGGCCGCGATATGAACCGGCGTGGTGCCGCAGCAGCCGCCGACGATGTTCAGCAGGCCCGAACGCGCCCATTCGCCGATGTGGGTCGCCATCTCGTCGCCGCCCATGTCGTATTCGCCGAAGGCGTTGGGCAGGCCGGCGTTCGGGTGCGTCGAGACGAAGACGTCGGCCTTGTTGGACAGTTCCTCGACGTACTGGCGCAACAGATCCGGGCCGAGCGCGCAGTTGAGGCCTATGGATAAAGGCCGGGCGTGGCGCACGGAATTCCAGAACGCCTCGCCGGTCTGCCCCGAGAGGGTGCGGCCGGAGGCGTCGGTGATGGTGCCGGAGATCATCACCGGCAGCCGCATGTCGTGCTGCTCGAAGTATTCATCGATGGCGAACAGCGCGGCCTTGGCGTTCAGGGTGTCGAAAATCGTCTCGACCATCAGGATGTCGGCGCCGCCCTTCACCAGGCCGTCGATTGCTTCCAGGTACGCCAGGCGCAGCTGGTCGAAGCTGACGTTGCGGAAGCCGGGATCGTTCACCTCCGGCGAAAGGGAGGCGGTGCGCGAGGTCGGGCCGAGTACGCCGGCGACAAAGCGCGGCTTGTCCGGATCCAGCGCGGTCGCCTCGTCGGCGGCCTCGCGCGCCAGCCGGGCGGCGGCGAAGTTGAGCTCCGGCACCAGGTGTTCCATGTGGTAGTCCGCCATCGAAATCGAGGTCGCGTTGAAGCTGTTGGTCTCCAGGATGTCGGCGCCGGCGGCCAGGTACTCGGCGTGGATTTCCTTGATGATCTGCGGCTGCGTCAGGCACAGCAGGTCGTTGTTGCCCTTCACGTCGTACGCAAAATCGGCAAATCGTTCACCGCGATAATCGGCCTCGCCGAGCGAATATGACTGGATCATCGTTCCCATCGCGCCGTCGAGGATCAGGATGCGTCGGGTGAGCAGGGAATTCAGCAGGTCGGTGCGGGACATGTCAGGGGGCGTAGAAAACGGCAGCTAGGCAATCGCGCATTATATTCGGTTGGCGCGCCGTCATCCTGCGGTGCTAAGGTGCAGGTAACGCGTCTGTCCGGAGCCTGCCATGAAGCATCTCGAACCAGCCGAAGCCCACGCCTTTCTTCAGTCGCACCCCGAAGCGGTGTTCATCGACTGCCGCTCGGAAATCGAATACCTGTTCGTCGGCCATCCCGCGGGAGCGATCCACATCGCCTGGCAGGACGGCCCCGACTGGGACGTCAACCCGGATTTTCTCGGCCATTCGCGCAAGGCGGCCTCGGTCAACCGGCCGGTGGTGCTGATCTGCCGCTCGGGACGGCGCTCGGTCGAGGCAGGGCGTTACCTCGAGAAATACGGCTTCCCCGAGGTTTACAACGTGCTGCACGGATTCGAGGGCGACATGGACGAGTCGCACCATCGCAGCACGAAGAACGGCTGGCGCTTTGAGGGCTTGCCGTGGGAGCAGACGTGAGTTTGTGTATCCGCAAAGGACGCGAAGAACTGTTGTAGACGTTCAGTGAACTGACAGACTGCATTGCCCTTCTCAGGCGGACAGCGGCCTGGCTCGCCTGAGCGACCGCCGCAGCCAGGCCTTGCGCATTTCCTCCGCGCCGCCCATCAGCACCGCCAGCGTTGCGCCAGCCAGCCAGACCTCCGCCCCTACCGGCGCCGTGCCGAATAGCCAGTTGCCGGCCGCGGTGTAGACGATGAACACCAGCAGCCCCAGCTCCGCCGCGATGCCGAACAGGATCAGCGGGTTGCTGAACAGCCCGAACGAGAGCGATGACTTGAGCGGATGGCGGCAGAGGAAGATGTTCATCACCTGCGTCATCACGATGGTCACCAGGCAGGCGGTGGTTGCCTGCAGATAAAGCGGCGCCGTTCTCGCCAGCGTCTCGCCGTACTGCCAGCCGGCGGCGTTAAGGATGAAGAAGAACACCGCCATCGCGGCCGCAGCTTCCAGCACGCCGAGGAACAGGTAGGCGCGGGCGAGCAGGTTCCACGACAACAAGCGTTCGCCGCGCGCGCGCGGCGGGCGCCGCATGACGTCAGGGTCGGGCTTTTCAGCGCCGAGCGCCAGCGCCGGCAGCATGTCGGTGCCGAGGTCGACCGCGAGGATCTGGATGATGGTCAATGGCAGCGGAATGGGGAACAGCACGAAGGCGAGGTAGGGCACCAGCTCGGGAATGTTTGACGACAGGATGTAGGTGAGGAACTTGCGCAGGTTGTCGAACACCGCACGCCCTTCCTCGATGGCCGCGACGATGCTGGCGAAATTGTCGTCGAGCAGGATCATGTCGGCCGCTTCCTTGGCGACGTCGGTGCCGGCAATGCCCATGGCAATGCCGATATCGGCGGTCTTCAGCGCTGGCGCGTCGTTGACGCCGTCACCGGTCACGGCGACGATCTCGCCCTTTTTCTGCAGCGCCTCGACCAGCTGCATTTTTTGCTCGGCGGCAACGCGGGCAAAGAGAATCTCCGGCGCATCCAGCGCCAGCTGCAGCTGTGACGGGGACAGCCGGCGCAGGTTGTCACCGGTGATGACGACCGGCTGGTCGGTTTTCAGCAGGCCGATCTCGCGGCCGATGGCCTGCGCCGTGTGCGGATGGTCCCCGGTGACCATGATCACGCGAATGCCGGCCGCGGCGCAGCGAGCAATGGCTTCCGGCACTTCGGGCCGCGGCGGGTCTTCCAGACCGACCAGGCCCGACAGGGTCAGGCCGCGTTCTTCGGCAGGCAGGCCGCCTTCAGCCGGGCCGGCTGCAGCCTCGCCGTGGGCGAAGGCCAACACGCGCAGGCCGGCCTCGGCCATCTTGTCCTGCGCGGCAATCAGACTGTTTTTTGCGGCGGCATCGAGCGGCACGACGCTGCTATCCAACTGCACCGAGCCGCACACCGGCAGGACCGTTTCCAGCGCGCCCTTGCAGTAAAGCAAGCGTCCCTGCCGGGTCTCGCACAGCACTGACATACGCTTGCGATCGGTGTCGAAGGGGATCTCGTCGATGCGCGTATAGCCATCGAGCGTGCCCGCCACCTGACGCCCCATGGCGGCCAGCGCCACTTCCATCGGGTCGCCCAGCCACGCGTGATTGCCGTGGTTATTCACCTGTTTCAGGTTGTGGCAGAGCGCGGCATTCACGAAGAGTGCACGGTGATCTTCTGCCAGCCACGGCTGAACCGCGATGTCATCCGGCTTGAAGAATTCGCCCCCCAGCCATAGGCGCCGGACCGACATGCGATTCTGCGTCAGCGTGCCGGTCTTGTCGGACAGGATCACCGTGGTCGAGCCGAGCGCCTCCACCGCAGGCAGGTGGCGCACCAGCGCATTGCGCTTCGCCATGCGCTGCGTCGCCATGGCGAGCGACAGCGTTACCGTCGGCAGCAGGCCTTCCGGCACGTTGGCGACGATGATGCCGATGGTGAACAGCAGGTTCTCCCAGAACGGCAGGCCGAGCGCCTGGCCGATGAGGAAGAACACGCCGCCGATGCCGGTGGCGAGAAAAGCCACGATGCGGGAAAGTCGCACAATTTCCCGCTGCAGCGGCGACGTGGCCGTGCCCGCAGTCTGCGTCAGGTGCGCGATCTTGCCGAACTCGGTGCGCATGCCGGTGGTGACCACCACGCCGCGCGCCTGACCCGACACCACCGAGGTGCCGGCCAGCACGATGTTTTTTGCGAGAAGTGGCGAAACCTCGGGATGGGGGTTGGCATTGCGCGCTTTGGGCAACGACTCGCCGGTGATCGTCGCGGTGTTCAGGCGCAGGCCGAATGCCTCGATTAGCCGGCAGTCGGCTGGAACAAAATCGCCCTCTTCCAGCAGCACGATATCGCCGGGCACCAGATCGGTGGCGAGTATTTCCACGATCTCGCCGTCGCGGGACACCATCACCTGCTGCGGCAGCAGCTGGCGCAGCGCGGCGACCGCCCGCTCGGCCCTGTATTCCTGCCAGAAGGAGAAGGCACCATTGATCAGGATGACGCCGACGATGGCGAGCCCCAGACGCACCATGCCCTGGCCGGGGTCGAAATATTCGGCGAGAAACGCCAGTGCTGCGCCCACCCACAGGATGATGGCGAAAAAGTGGGTGAACTCACGGGCGAAACGGAGCAACAGACGCTCGTGCCCCACTTCCTCAACATGGTTGGGACCGAACTCCATGAGGCGCCGCTCCGCCTCGGCCGCAGTCAGCCCGGTGATCGCCGTATGAAGGCTGGCAAGGGACTGCTCTGGCGTGAGGCTTTGGATGTGCACGGGATAAGGTCGCTGTGTCTGCTTACCCAGCATAGCGCACCGGCGTCGCACTATGCTTACCCAGCAT
>JBAQND010000076.1:0-3176 GCA_049303455.1 Thiobacillus sp. | reverse complement strand
TAACGTCGGCTTCGTATATGCCGGAGTACATGCCGGAGAAGAGCGCATCCATCTTCACCTGGGCGGCGTTGACCATCTGCCGGATGGGCCGCAGGGGATGGTCGGCTGGCACGAAGTCTTCCAGCTTACGCGCGGTGAAGGTGCCGGATCCGCGCATGAAGGGGGCTCTGGACGGGCAATGAATCGGTAGCAGTTTAACTTCTGACGGCAGAGGAAGGTCGCCGGCCGGGGAGTATTTCAGCAGCCTGTAAATCGGACAAACATACTTGAGGCTCAACGGCATCTAGTAAACTGGGGGGCGGTTCAGTTTCTCTGGGGCGGGATTCCGCCAGGGCGGAGGCAGTTCATCGCACACCGCTTGATCCATATGGGCAAGAAAAACCCGCCTTCAACCTTCAACAAGCGGGCGGGTAAGGTGTTCGCGCTTGACTACGGTCGGCTAATGGGTGACCCCGTTGGTGTTCGAGCTGGGTTCTTCGCAGATCAATCCAACGATCGCCTTGCCTTAGCCGAGCAAGCCCTCATCCTTGAGCGCCGCCTGTACGGCAGGGCGCGCGGCGATGCGCCCCAGGTATTCGTTGATCGTGGGCCAGGGTGCAAGATCGAACTGCACCCATCGCGACCAGCCCAACACGGTGAATAGATAGGCATCGGCAACCGTGTAGCTGTCGCCGAGCAGGAACTGCTTGCCCGCAAGCTGTGCCGCGACATGGTCACAACGCTTTGCCAGCGTCTGTTTGAGCTGTGTTTTCCACTCATCGGGCGTGTCGGGATTGAACAGGGGGCCAAAGGCCTTGTGCAACTCCGATGTAATGAAATTGAGCCAGGAGTAAAGGCGATAGCGTGCCATGCTGCCGGCGGGCGGTGCCAGGCTCTTGTCGGCGCGATCGGCCAGGTAGAGCAAAATCGCCGGCACTTCGGTCAGCACCTCGCCATCATCGAGCACCAACGCAGGCACGTAGCCGTTGGGATTGATGGTGGTGTAATCGACATCGGTTTCCGTCCTGTGCGTGGCCAGATCCACTTTTTCGAGCGCAAAGTCAAAGCCAGCCTCTTGCAGCGCGATGTGTACAGCCAGCGAACAGGCCCCAGGCGCGTAATACAGTTTCATGAAAGTGTCTCCTTGTTGCGGTTGAAGTTACGCACCCGCGTTGGTGGGATAGTCTGTGTAGCCTTTTTCACCCGGGGTATAAAAAGTGTCGACATCGGGCGAATTGAGCGGCGCGCCCATGCGCCAGCGCGCGGGCAGATCCGGGTTGGCGAGGAAGGCCCGTCCCACCGCGATCAACTCGCACTTTCCGGCATCCAGGTCAGCCTGGGCACGTTCGGCATCATAACCACCGGACAGGATGACGGTCCCCTTGAACCGCTCGCGCATGGTCTGCTTGATGTGCTGCGGCACTTCGGGCGCGCCCATCGACGCATGATCGACGATGTGCATATAGGCCAGTCCCATTTGACCCAAGTGCTCGGCCAGATAGTCGTAGTCGGCATCCATCTGCTCGTACATCGGCATATCGTTGAAAACCCCATACGGCGAGAGACGAATACCGACACGCGAGGCGCCGATGGCATCGGCTGTGGCAGCCGCCACCTCCAGCACGAAGCGCGCCCGGTTTTCGATCGCACCGCCATACCTGTCGTTACGCTGATTGGATGTTGGACGAATGAATTGCTCCAGCAGGTAGCCGTTGGCCGCGTGCAGTTCGATACCGTCGAAGCCGGCCTCAAGCGCATTTTTTGCCGCGACCACGAACTCCTCGCGGGTGTGGGTGATGTCCTCGATGCGCATTTCCTGGGGCACCGGATGTGGCTGCAGTCCGGCGGTATCGGTATAGATTTCCCCCGCCGCCGTGATGGCCGAGGGCGCCAAGACCCGGGCCCCTTCCGGCAGGTTGTCCGGATGGCCGATACGGCCCGTGTGCATGAGCTGAACGAAGATTTTCGCCCCACGCTCGTGCACCGCTTGGGTAATGGGCTTCCAGGCCTGTACCTGTGCAGCGGAGAAAATGCCAGGAATGCGCGGATAGCCCAGCCCGTTGGGCGAAGGGCTCACCCCTTCAGTGATGATCAAACCCGCCGAGGCGCGCTGTGCGTAATATTCGGCCATCAACGCATTGGGCAGGTTGTCGATGGCTCGGTTGCGCGTCATCGGGGCCATGACGATGCGATTTTGCAGGTGATGGCCAGCCACCGTGACTGGTGAGAACACATCCCGATCTGAACGACTCATAGACACTCCTTTTTCTCTGTTGTATTGCGATGGACAAGGCATGTCCACTACGCCAAACTCCGCCACGCATGGCCAGTTTCTGACTGCAGTCATTGCTAACGACCCGTCAGCCCACTAGCATCCTAAGCGAATCAGATTGCTTTTTGTATTGCTTTTTGTAAGTAGGTTCCGAAAAGTTACTACCCATGAGTCGCTATAACCACCCCCCCGCCTGCCCTGTCGAAGCCATGTTCCGCGTCATCATGGGACCGTGGACCATGTACATACAAGCGCCACCGTTGCATCATCCCAACCGACGGCTTTTACGAGTGGCACGAGGAAGGCGGCATCAAGATTCCCCAGGAATGAAGGATGGTTCACCGTTCGCTCTGGCAGGACTGTGGGACGTGTGGAAAGGGCCGCAGGGTGACGTGACGAGCTGCACCATCATCGTCACCGACGCTAATCAGTTCATGAGGCGGCTGCACGACCGCATGCCGGTGATACTTGATCCGAATGACTATGAACGCTGGCTTGATCCCGCTATTCAGGATACGACGAGCATCAAACGGTTGCTTGCGCCAGCACCAAATGACTGGCTGACGGAATGGACAGTGTGCCGACAGCTCAACAATCCACGGCACGAGGACCCCGAGTGTGCTGAACCAGTTCAAAGAATCCTTGAATATTAGGAATGCATGAATCCGCACCCCGTTGCGGAAGTTCAACGAGGGTGCGACGACCGTCTCCTGGTCGGCCGAGGACTAAACCGCTCGCGCGGTAGGGGGCTCCGACCAGGCGCAGTGGGTAAGGATGAGATTGTGGTGCCCACGGCCCAGTATTTCGTTCCATCAATAAAGTTACAAAATAGCTGATAGCTGATAATGGCCATGATGTTTGTACAACTCTTGAGGAGTGATCATGGCCAGGAAGACGAAGCGCGCGGCGCTGGTGTTGACGGGAG